>PFVA01000268.1 GCA_002790365.1 Ignavibacteriales bacterium CG_4_9_14_3_um_filter_30_11 | reverse complement strand
GGACAGCACTAAACCATTACCCAAAATTTCTAAAAAAGCTAAATTTTTGTTTTTAACATTTATTGATTGTTCTGTAGAATCTTCTTTAGCCGGATAATATGGCAAAGCAAATATTGAAGATGAACTACAAATAATAAGAAAATTCAAAAAAAATATTTTTTTCATTATTTCCCTTCAGTTAATAGCATCTAGGTTATTTTAAAAAAAAACCTTCAATGTTTTAATAACAAAGAAGGCAGCAAAAAATTTGTTTAAAAGAAAAGTCTTATTTATTCTAAATCTCATTACCCTCACACTCCGTGGATATTATCAGGATTATTTTAATTTAATAAATTAAAAGGTTTGCTTTTTATAATATTACTTTTGTAATTTTTCAATCATTATCAGTAATTAAAAGTAAATAAATTAATCTAAATTGTTGTCACAATACTCCTTCCGAAATAAATTCGGGACAAGCTATATGAGTTACAATACCAAATGAAAGAAAAAGAATTCTTTTCATCCCGCTGGGCATTAATAATTGCAACAATCGGTATTGCCGTTGGTACAGGCAATATTTGGCGATTTTCAAGAATTGTCGCTCAAAACGGCGGGGGTTCATTTTTAATCCCTTGGGTAATTTTTCTTTTTATTTGGTCTGTTCCACTTATTATAGCAGAATTTGCTCTTGGTAAATCAACAAGATTTGGGCCTGTTGGAGCTTTAGCAAAAACTGCCGGCAATAAATTCGGATGGATGGGAGCTTTTGTTGTTTTTGTCTCAACAGCAATAATGTTTTACTACTCTGTTGTTACAGGTTGGTGTTTAAAATATTTTTTTTCAGCTGTTAGTGGAGATTTGTTTAACACAACAGATCAGCTTGTATATTGGAATGAATTCTCTTCAGGGTATCAGCCACTTCTTTTTCATTTTATTTCAATGCTTTTTGTTGGGATAATTATTTATAAAGGTGTTACTAAAGGAATTGAAAAAGTAACAAAATTATTAGTCCCTTCTTTAATAATAATTTTACTCATTCTTTTTTTTAGAGCAATTACTCTTGACAATGCAATTGAAGGAATAAAATATTTTTTTACACCTGAGTTAGATAAAATTCTTGATTATAAAGTTTGGCTTAACGCACTTACACAAAATGCTTGGGATACAGGCGCAGGTTGGGGACTGATTTTAACCTATGCTGTTTATATGAAAAAGAAGGAAGATATTTCTCTTAATGCTGCTTTGATTGGATTTGGAAATAACACAGTTTCATTAATTGCAGGTATAACAATATTCTCAACTGTTTTTGCCTTAAGTTCTGTTGATGCAATGAACCAGATCACTCAATCCGGTCCGGCAAATACTGGGCTTACTTTTATTTATCTACCGCAACTGTTTGCAAATATTTCATCTAGTTACATTATAAATATTTTCTTTGCTTCAATATTTTTTATTGCTTTATTCTTTGCTGCAGTTACATCGCTTATGTCTATGGTGGAACTGGCAACAAGAACTTTTATTGACTTTGGTTTTGAAAGAAAAAAATCAATTATAATTATAGCCTTCTGCGGTTTTATATTAGGTATTCCTTCTGCTTTAAATATTGATTTTTTTACAAACCAGGATTGGGTCTGGGGGGTTGGTTTAATTCTAAGCGGGGCATTTATTTCATTTTCAATAATTCGTTATGGCGTTGATAAATTCCGAACGGAAATTATAAATGGATTCGGCAGCGATGTAAAAATTGGTAAATGGTATAATTATGTTATTGGTATATTAATTCCTGTTCAGGTTGTAATTTTAATTTCCTGGTGGCTGGTTTCTTCTCTATCTTGGGACCCTGAATGGTGGAATCCGTTTCATACAGAAAATTTAGGTACGGCTGTAATACAATGGGCTTTAGTATTAACAATATTTATTCTTTTGAATAAATTAATGATTTCAAAACTAAGAAAGGATTAATGTTTTGAACATAATATCTATTTTAACAATGGTAATTATATTAGGTATAGTTTGGGGAGGATTTATCTTTTTTGTTTATAAAGCAACACGATTTGAAAAATTAAAAAAAGATAGAGATAATTAATTTGTTATGCCCATACCTATTTTAGCTATAAAAGATGAACTTAAAAAAAGCGAGCTTAAACCGATATATTTTTTATGCGGAGAGGATAGTTACAGTATAAATTTAGTTTTAAATTTAATTATTGAAAAAACCGAAAAATATCTTTCTTCAGAATTTGATAAAGAATCTTTTCATGGAAAAGATGTATCGCTTCAAAACATTTTGGCAAATGCTTCAACATTTCCATTTGGTTCACAAAAGAAATTAATTATATTAAAAGAATTTGAAGATGTTAAGGATAAAGAAGAATTAAAAAACTATGCTGTATCACCCTCTGAGTTTACAATTTTTGTTGCAATATATAATGAAAACCTTCCAAAAAAATTAACAGAACCATTAAAAACTTTAGACAAAAAAAATTACCTTTATGAAGCTAAGACCCTTAAAGGTAAAAGCCTTTTAGCCTGGCTCACATCTTTTACTAGCTCTAATAATAAAACTCTTAATACATTAAATGCGCAGATGCTGGTTGACTTGGTTGGTGAAAACAGAGAAATGTTGGAAGGACAACTCGAAAAAATATTTACATATCTTGATGAAAGAATTGAAATTACACTTGATGATATTAAAAAACTTGCTGCATCACTAAAAGAGTATTCCATTTTTGATCTTCAAGATGTTGTTGCTAAAAAGAATAGTGGAGAAACATTAAAGATTGTGTACAATATGTTAGATAACGGTAAAGAATTGATTGAGATATTAAATTACTTTACACGATATTTTATGACAGTATCAAGGGTTTTTGAATTGGAAAAAGATAAAGTGTCTCAAACTGAAGGAGCAAAAATACTTGGTATACATCCATTTTATTATTTAAAATGTAAAGAATTAAAAAGATATTATTCAGAGAGCGATTTATTAAATGTATCCAGAACATTATTGAATACAGATATAGCTATTAAAACAACAAATACAGATAAAAAAACATTAGCGACAATATTATTTGCAGAAATGTTTAAACCTTAAATTGAAAAATTGTATACTATTAACAACACATATCCTATAAAACATAAAATTTTTAGATTCTAAACAAAATTAACTAATTTGTTGTCCTATTAAGGAAACATTTTTAACAACTAAAAGTAAAATATAATTGACTGAGATAAACTTTAACGATTTAACTGACGAAGAACTCATTATCAAATTTCAAAACAACAACACTATTGCTGCTTTTGAAATTTTAGTAAAGAGGTATAAAAACCCTCTTATGAATTATGTTTTTAGATTTCTTGGTGATTATGAAGCCTGTACCGATGTTGTACAGGAAACAATGATAAAAGTTTACAGATATAAAGATTCGTATCAGTCAATTGCTAAATTTTCAACTTGGATTTACACTATTGCCGGAAATTTAGCAAAAACTGAATTACAAAGACAAAGGCGAAGAAAAATATTTTCTATAAATGCTTTTGGAGCTGAAAAAGATGAAAATTATGAAATACCGGATAATAGTTACAGACCGGATGTTGAAACAGATTCTGGTATAAAAGATGAGATAATTCAGAAAGCAATTTCTAAAATTTCTCCTGCTTACAGACAGGCAGTAATTTTAAGAGATGTACAAGAATTATCTTACGAAGAAATTGCAGATATAATGGAAATAACTGTTGGTACTGTAAAATCAAGAATAAACCGTGGGAGAGCACAACTTCAAAAATTGTTAAAACATATTTACAAGGACTAGGAAATTATGAAAAACTATGATGATGACTCCAATTTTATTGGAGTTATAAATGAATTAAAAAAATTAAATAAAATTGAAGCACCTCAAAATTTTGAAAAAGTGCTTTTTGATAAATTAAGTCAAACTCAGGAAGACGAAAAAATAAGTTTCATTGACAGAATTTTTACACCAGCAAGATTAATTCCCTCAGTAGGGTTAGCCGCCACAATAATTATTTTATTTTTTCTAACAAATATTTTTGTTCAATCTACAGAAGAAAATCCTTTGTTAGCTGATCCAAGAGTAAGGGGGGATGTTATAGTTACAAAAGTTGCTGACAATCCGTCTAAAAAAGAAACTAATACAAAAACAGAAACTAAAGAAGATATATTTGCTGCTACTGATAATGAAAATAAAAATTTAAATGATAATCCAACTAATAATTCTATAAATGATCCAAATTTAGGAATCAGGATTACAGGTGAACCCATAACAAATAATTCATATAATGGAAGTATACTTACATCAGTTTCTCCAAATGGGTCTATAGATAAAAACGGATTGGACTATAAACAAATCTATTTACAAAGACTTCAAAGAGCACAAATTGAGCAATTAAGAAAAAAAATGGAAGAAATGTTAAGAAACAACAGATAATTTGGGTTATTTTTAATCTGTGTTTTATTGTGTTTTTTATCTCCCTTCAGTATATTTCGACTTACATTTTTTACAAAATAATTATAATTAAGGACATACGATGAAAAAAGGTATTCATCCAAATTATAGACCGGTTGTATTTCAAGACAGCTCTTGTGATTTTTCTATTTTAACTAAATCATGCATTAAAACCGAAGATACAATTCAATGGAAAGATGGAAATTATTATCCTCTTGTTAAGTTAGAAATCTCAAGCGGCTCACACCCGTTTTTTACAGGTAAACAAAAATTACTTGATTCTGCAGGCAGAGTTGAGAAATTCAATAAAAAATATTCTAAAAATAAATAATTGTTTTATGTTTTAGATTTTCAATGCTTTCAATCACCTGTTTTATTTTTTCAATACTTAAAACATCCGGCAGCTTTCTTTCTATATTTAGATAAAAAATTACTGTGCAGCCTTAATCCCCAAACCAGATCCGAGTAAAGACGAACTGCCATAACAGAATTTTTTATATGGCTGAAAGACAATTTTTTTTCATTAAGACTTAGCGTAAATTTATATAATGAATCCTGTGTTGGTTTTGTAAGGCCAGAGAATTGAAAAAAGTTGTTTACTGCTTTTAGGTAAGTTTTTATTGTTTGAGGTGAATAGTTCCTTAAGGAGAGGACTTCCCGAAATAGATTAATTTTATTATTTTCCATTCGTA
>PFVA01000040.1 GCA_002790365.1 Ignavibacteriales bacterium CG_4_9_14_3_um_filter_30_11 | reverse complement strand
CCTGAATGTTATATTTAATTCAATGTATTAAATTATCAATAAATTTTGTTTTATCAATTCTCAATTACAGGAAACAAAACGCTAAAAATAGAGCCTTTATTTATCTCACTTTGAACTTCTATATTCCCATTCATTAATTCTACAAAATTTTTAGTAATAGTTAAACCTAAACCTACACCTTCAAAATTTCTGCTAAGCCCTTCGCTTATTTGTCGGAATTCTTCAAACACAAAATTGATACATTCTTTTGGTATCCCTATACCTGAATCAATTACTCTAACCACACCACAATTAATATTATTTATTTCTTTTTTATCCAATTCAATTCTTACAAAACCATTCTTGGTAAATTTTATTGCATTGTCTACTATGTTATTTAATACCTGCGATAATAATTTTCTGTCAGCTTTAATTTTGATAGGACTAGTTTTAATTATTATTGATATATCTAATTTTTTTAATTGAGCAGCGGCTTTATATCTATTAAAAGTAATATTAGCAGCATCTATTAAATCTAAAGACTCAAAATTAACTTCTTTTTTCTTTGCTTCAATAGCAGAAAGATCAAGTAAAGAATTTAGAGTGTTTAACAATCTTTGTTGATCTTCTAAAATAAAATTCGTCATCGTTTTTAATTCAGGGTCTTTAATTTCTTCTTTTAGAATTTCTAGAAAACCTAATGTTCCAACAAGGGGTGTCCTTAGTTCGTGACTCATACTAGCAAGAAAATTACTCTTTAATCTGTTAATATTTTCTGCTTTATCTTTGGCTGTTTTTAATTTTTGATTTGAGTCTGTTAATTCTCTTATGGTTTCTTTTATCTTCCCTTGTTGTTCTATTATTGTTTCTCTCATACTGTTTGTTGCATTAACTAGTAATTTAATTTCGCCGCTGGCGGAGATGCCGTTCACTTCATAGTAATTCCCTTTGGAAATATTTTCTATCATTTTGGTCGCTTTAGTGATGGGCCCGCTTATAAATTTAGAAACTAAAATACTAATGAGAATTAGAAAAGGAATTAATAAAAGTCTAAAATAAAATATGTATTTATTTTTTTCATCAATGGTAGCTTGAATATAACTTAATTTATGATCGGCCTGAATAACAGCAACTACATTTCCATCATTATCAAAAATCGGAGCAATCCCGCTTATCCACACTCCATACTGATCGTTATAAATATCAGTGTGCATACTTTTTCTTGTAGTATAAACTTGTTGTAAATTATTTTTTACAGTATCATTTTTAAGTTTTAATGTATCACCGGCAAAAGGTATGTCGTTTGTCATTACTCCAAAAATTGCTTTATTACTATCAATTAAAGATAGTGTATAAATTTCTTCAGATAAATTTAGATTTTGTTTAATAGTTTTTAATGAATTTCGAAGACTTAAATAGTGAGGATCTTTATAAATATTTTTAGTATCTGAGAGATCTACCATTTTAAAATATTCTCCATCAATTGAAGTAGAAATGGATGAGGCTAAAGTTTGCAGAGTTTTCCCCTCAAGTCTGGTATACTCTTTTATGATTCCTTTTTTTATAATAAACAGTACTATTTCTAAAACAATGTTTGTTACAATAAAAACTAATAACGCTATTTTAATCCAAATTTTCATGATGCACAAAAGTACTTAAACATTTAACATTTAAGATATTAAATTATTCCTTTTTTTATGCCATATTATAGACAATAATAAATTTTTCAGATAATCAGAAAAACAAACTGTGTTTTGACAAAGAGATAAGATGTTTAATCTCATTACAATTAGTTTTTATGATAAAGTTCTATTTCTAATAATTCACAAATAATGTGTGCTACAGTAATATGGCCTTCTTGAATGCGTTGTGTGTTGTGTGATGGAATTTTAATAGCAATATCAACTTGGTTTAAAAGTTTACCGCCGGTTCCTCCTAAAAATCCCAATACTTTTAAGTTTTTTTCTTTTGCTTTTTTTACAGCGTTAATAATGTTAGGTGAGTTACCGCTTGTTGAAATTGCCAATAACACATCCCCTTTTTTTCCTAAACCCTCTACATTGCGGGCAATTACATTTTCAAAACCAATATCGTTACCGCCTGCAGTTAAATTGGAGGAATCAGTTGTTAATGCAATTGCAGCTAAAGGAGGTCTATTAATTTTATGATTAAGTCTAATCATTAGTTCAGTTGCAATATGTTGACAGTCAGCAGCACTTCCTCCATTGCCACACAATAAAATTTTATTACCATTTTTATATGCTTTTATTAATAGATCAACTGCAGAGTTAATATTATCCATACATTCGTTTTGAATATTAACTTTTGTCTCAGCACTTTCAGCAAGTGAATCAAATATAAATTTTTTTCTATCCATTTTGATTTTTAAATATAAGGTCTAAACTGTAACCGGAATTTTGATGTGAACAGCAGAAGCAAAATCTCTTACAAGATCCCAATTGTTTTCATCTTCAAAAAAGTTACCGGTAACAATAATGTTTGCACCGCTATCCATTTTTTGTCTAACAGTTTTAGCACTAGTTATTCCGCCCCCAACAATAATTGGTACTGAACATTGACTAGCTACAGCTTTGATCATATTTTCAGGAACGGATATTAGAGCTCCGGACCCTGCTTCAAGATAAATTAGTTTCATTCCTAAATACTCTGCGGCTAGGGCAGTTGCTGCAGCAATCTCTGGTTTGTTCCTTGGTATAGGAGCAGTGCCACTCATATATTGAACGGTAGTAGTAGTTCCCGATTCAACTAAAATATACCCAGTAGAAATTGGTTCAATTTTTTTTGCTTTTATTATAGGCGCAGCAAGTACATGTGTGCCAATTAAATGCTCTGCATTTCTTCCGCTAACTACTGATAAATAAAGAATTGCATCGGCAATTTTACTTATTTGGTTTACTCCCCCAGGAAAAATAATTGCAGGTAGATTTGTAGAGATTTTTACTTGCTCAATAAATTCTTCAAACTTGCTATTAATCATTAAACTGCCACCGATCAAAAATCCGTCAACTCCGGATTTTTCACAATTTCTTATGAATAATGAAAGTTTTTCGCCATTGATTTTATCAGGGTCTATTAATATTAAATACACCCCGCCTTTGTTTTCAATAGTGTCCAGTAAATATTTATAAATGTTCATTTATTGCTTTTTACCACAAGAAAATAATATAATATATTAATTAAAATATAATACAATTAAATTTTGTTAGCTACTATTTTATATGTAAAATAGAATAAAAAATAGAAATTCTGAAATGTTTTTTAAAATTTACTTAATTTTAAATTAAAAGACTCTAAATATAAAATTGGAGAATAAATGAAGAAAATCACAGTTTATGAAAAACCAACCTGTACAACTTGTAGAAAAGTGTCAAAATATCTTGAAGAGAATGGTTTCGATTTTGAAAAGATAAATTACTATATAGAGCCTTTTTCTAAATCATTACTAAAAAAATTACTAAAAAAAATGAATATGAAACCAAATGATTTGCTTAGAAAAACGGAAAGTTTATATAAAGAACTGAATGTTAGCGATATGTCTGAAAATGAAATTCTGGAAACAATGTTAAGATATAATGATTTAATTCAGAGACCAATTATTGAATATGGAGATAAAGCAGTATTAGCCAGACCTCCTGAAATATTAGAAAAGTTTTTCATGAGTAATTAAATAGTCCCGGCTATAATATATCTACTTACTTTTACCGAAAAAAGACTGTCATTCACCGAATTAATTTTTTTATAGGCGTTATCTTTGCCTAAATTTATCTCGAAAGAAAAATTACTATTTGGAGCATAAAATGGAAATGAATGAAAACATACATAAAAAAAAGAAAATTGATCCAAGAGTTGTATTGGGTGTTGGGTTAGTTATAATTGGAGCTTTAATTCTTTTCAATAATATGTGTTTTATTGATTTTAATGTCTCCCGTGTCATATTTTCATTCCCTGCTATTATGACTATAATTGGTATACTAATACTAACTCACGGCAGCAATAAAATTTTCGGTTCAATTTTATTAGCCCTTGGCGTATTTTTTTTAATACCAAAAATTTTCCCTTGGGTTTATTATGGTAATAATATAACATTTCCTGTTTTGATAATAGCTTTTGGTATTTATATAATTATTAGAAGAAGATCTATACAAAGTGGCTCCGATTCTTTTACAACCGAAGGCGGGTTCAAAAAATATGATACTGATAGAATAGATGACATTTCAATTTTTGGCGGCGGACAGAAAATTATTGCCTCTAAAAATTTTAAAGGTGGCAATGTTACTTCCATTTTTGGCGGATCTGAGATTGATTTTACTAATTGCACATTATCCGAAAAAGATTCAATAATTGATATACTAGCTATCTTTGGCGGATCTACTTTAATTGTACCAAGCAATTGGAATGTAATTGTAGATGTCTTTACTCTTTTTGGTGGATTTTCTAACAAAGTACGAAGAGCTCCGGATACTAAAATAGATATGGATAAAACCCTAATTATTAAGGGTCTTGTTATTTTTGGCGGCGGCGAAGTTAAATCTTTTTAGCAACAATAATATTTAATTAAAATGTTGTCTAATCCAATTTTATCCAACTTTAAAAATTTTAGAATTTACCTCCTTTTTTGGTTAATCATAACAGCTCTCTATTTAAATATTCTTAATTTTGGTATTCAAGTTGATTTATATATTGCTGTAATTGATAGTTTAATTTTTAATTTGATTTTATGTGGATTGGGATTGAGTTTTTGGTATAGCGCCAGATTTATACCTTTAGACAAAAACAATTTATCAAAAATAATTCTAACGCATATTTTAGGGGGAGTACTACTCACAATACTTTGGCTATTTATTGGTTATAATATTATCAATAATTTTGTTCTTACTTCAGAAGATTATACTAAATTCTTTTATGAAACACTTTCCTGGCGATTTTTAATAGGCTTATTAATCTATTTTTTAATCATATCCTTCTATTATATTATCACTTATTATACCGGATTTCAAGAGAAATTAGTAACTGAAAACAAATTTAAAAATTTAGCAACCAAAGCAGAATTAAAAAGCCTTAAATTTCAAATAAATCCACATTTTATATTTAACAGTTTAAATTCATTAAGTGCATTAACTACTATTGATCCAAAAAAAGCAAAAGTAATGATCCAAAAACTTGCTGACTTTTTAAGGTTTACACTTTCTAACAACGAAATTCAAAAGAATAAACTTTATGATGAATTAAAAAACATAAAAATATATCTGGAGATTGAGAAAATAAGATTTGAGGACAAGCTTGAATATGTTGAAAAAATTAATGAGGAATGCAAACAGGTTTTGGTGCCCAATATGATTTTGCAACCATTAATTGAAAATGCAATTAAACATGCAGTTTATGAAACCTTAGAAAAAATAACATTAACTTTATCTTGTGAAAGAGAAAATGATTATTTGCACATCAAACTTACAAATAATTTTGATTCCGATTCTACTGCAAATAAAGGCCCCGGTATTGGCTTAAAGAACATTGGAGAAAGATTAAAATTATTATATAGAAGAGATAATTTATTTAAAATAAACAAAACACATGATACATTTAATGTCAGTATTTATATTCCTTTATTAGATGAATAATAATTGGTAAAAAATTATGAAACAAAAAATAAAAATCATCATTATTGATGATGAGAATTTGGCAAGAGAAATAACAAAAAATTATTTGTCTTCAAAAAAAGAATTGGAAATAATAGCTGAATGTTCAAATGGATTTGAAGCAATAAAAAAAATAAATGAATTAAATCCGGATATGATTTTGTTAGATATTCAAATGCCAAAGCTTAACGGATTTGAAGTTCTGGAATTATTAGAAGAACTTCCGGTAATTATTTTTACAACTGCTTATGATAATTATGCCATAAAAGCATTTGAAGTAAATGCAGCAGATTATCTTTTAAAACCATTTAGTGAAGAAAGATTTAATGAAGCATTAGGAAAAGCATTTACTCATTTAGCAGATAAAGAAAAACAAAAAGCTATTATTAAAAATCTTATTGAGCACAATGATGATGAAAGAGATTTTCTTGAAAGAGTTGTAATTAAAAAA
>PFVA01000093.1:16828-41418 GCA_002790365.1 Ignavibacteriales bacterium CG_4_9_14_3_um_filter_30_11 | reverse complement strand
TTTTTTATGCTCAAAAGTATGACAGGTTTCGGGAAAGCTTCAGCTGAAAATGAAAGAATTTCAGTTGAATTTGAACTAAAAAGCGTTAACAGCCGTTTTTTAGAGGTATTTTTCCGTCTGCCTAATTTTTTAAGTTTAAAGGAATTTGAATTAAAGGAAGAAATAAAAAAGAAGATCAACAGAGGGAAAATAAGCGTTTCTATTCAGATTAATTTTAAAGATCCCAAAAACTCCCCTTGGGGAATAAATACAGAAAAGCTGAATGAATTTATTGTTAGTATAAACGAGATTAAAAAACTCAGCAGCATAAAAGAAGATTTAAAATTAAATCATTTACTCACTAACAAAGACCTTTTTTCAGGAAATAAATTTGAAATAACAGAAGATGATTTTAGTTTTATTAAATCAACATTAAATATTGCTGTTGACGAATTAAATGAAATGAAATCAAATGAAGGCAATGAACTTGCAAAGGATTTGTCTAATAGAATTAATGAAATTGATAAATCCGTTAAAGATATTAATGATAATGCAAGAGATACAGTTGAAGAACATCATTCATTATTAAAAGAAAGAATAAAATTATTAATTGATGATGCAAACATAAATCCGGAAAGATTGGAAACAGAATTAGCGTTGTTGGCTGACAAAGCTGATGTTTCTGAAGAATGTGTACGACTAAACAGTCACCTTAAATTTTTTATAGAATGTATAAATGAAAATGAATCCAACGGGAGAAGATTGAACTTCCTTTGTCAGGAAATAAACAGAGAGGCAAATACAATTGCATCTAAGACTTTATCTTCCGAAATATCACATAAAGCAATTTTTATTAAAGAAGAAATAGAAAAGATACGCGAACAAATTCAAAACATAGAATAATTAAAGACTTTGACAAAAGGAAAACTCATAGCAATTTCTGCTCCGAGCGGAACCGGAAAAACAACAATTATAAGGAAGGTTTTACTGTATTTCCCTGAAATTGCTTTTTCCGTCTCTGCTACAACCAGAGCCAAAAGAGAAAACGAAAAAGAGGGAAAACACTATTATTTTATTAGCGAGAAAGAATTTAAAAAAAAGATTAAAAATAGTGAATTTATTGAATGGGAAAAATTTTACGATTATTACTACGGTACTTTTAGGTCAGAAATAGAAAATGCCGTAAACAATGGAAAATCAATAATACTTGAAATTGATGTAAACGGAGCTTTAAATTTAAAAAAGATGTATCCTGATGCTTTTCTTATTTATATTGTACCCCCCAGTGTTGAAGAATTAGTAAGAAGATTAAAGAATCGAAATACTGAAGAAAAATTGGATTTAGAAAAAAGAATTGACCGTTCAACAATGGAATTAAGCTTAAAAGATAAATTTGATTATTTAATAGAAAATAATGATCTGAAAACTGCAACAGAAAAGATAAAGATTTTAATAAAACAAATTATAAAAAAGGAGAACTAACTAAATGAACATAGAACCGATTGATTTAAGAGAGATAGAAAAACATGCTTCAAATATTTATGAAGCAATTGTTATTGCTTCAAAAAGAAGTCGTCTAATTAATGATGAAAATAAAATTGAATACAATGCTTTATTAAGCACAATTCCTGAATCGGCTAACGATGATGATGCAGAAGAATTTGAAAATCCTGCACAATTAAAAATATCTTTAGAGTTTGATAAACGCGAAAAACCTCATATTCAAGCTTTAAAAGAATTTCTGGATGGAAAAATAGAGTATAAATATAAAAAATAGATAACCCATCATTTTTAACCTAATTAGGCTTGTGATGCACAATAAAATATTCAAAAATAAAAAGATCCTGTTGGGTGTTACGGGATGTATTGCCGCTTACAAAGCGGCTTTTCTCACTAGAGAACTTAAAAACCTAGGCGCTGAAGTAAAAATTATTATGTCTCCTTCTGCCACTGAGTTTATTTCTCCATTAACTCTTTCAACTCTTTCAGTTAATCCGGTTATTATAAATACATTTCCATCATCGAAAACTGAAAATTCTGATATGGGTACATGGCACATTGACTTGGCACTTTGGGCTGACTTAATGATAATTGCCCCATGCACAATAAATACAGTTGCAAAAATAGCTCACGGATTTGCAGATAATGCTTTAACAACAATTGTTACTGCTCTCCGTTCACCTCTGCTGGTTGTTCCGGCAGCTGATGTTGATATGTACCAAAACAAAATAACCCAAAGAAATATTCAAACACTTAGAGACTTTGGAATAAATGTTTTAGATGCTGAAGATGGTGAACTTGCTAGCGGGCTAAATGGTAAAGGCAGGCTGCCCGAATTAAATAAAATTATTGATGCCGCTGCTTTGATTTTAAACGGTTTTAAAAAAAAAGATTTAGAAAATAAAAAGATTTTAATCACTGCCGGTCCAACTTACGAAGATATTGATCCTGTCAGATTTATAGGCAATCGATCTTCCGGTAAAATGGGGTACTGGCTTGCAAAAACCGCTTATTTAAGAGGTGCAGAGGTTACATTAATTTCAGGTCCATCATCTGAAATTATTTATCCGGAAGTTAATTTTATTTCTGTCAGATCAGCAAATGAAATGGAAGAAGCAGTTAAACAAAATCTAAAAGCAAATGAAATTTTAATTATGTCTGCAGCCGTAGCAGATTATAGCCCGCAAAAAAAAAATCCTAATAAAATTAAAAAAGAAAGCAAACTTGCTTCAATTCAACTAAAAGAGAATAATGACATTTTAGCATCAATAGACAAAAAAGACAAATTTGTTGTTGGTTTTGCTCTGGAAACAGAAAATGGGATTTCCAATGCAAAGAAAAAATTAAAATCTAAAAATTTAGATATGATAGTTTTGAATATCTTAAAAACAAACCAAAGCGGGTTTGATACTGATACTAATAAAATAAAAATAATAAAGAAGAACGGTTCGGGTAAAGATTTCCCTGTCCAGTCTAAATTTTTAATTGCAAACAATATCCTATCTGAAATTGTGAAAAGAAAATAACTAAAATGACAGATTTAATTAAATATAAAGTAATTGAATCATTGATAGATCAGAGAGATATTTTTGGCAATGAATTATTGGAAGAGGTTAATATTAAATTAGAAAAAAATACAAAACCTGAGAATAAAAATGCAATTGATAATTCAGGTCAATGGCAGAATGTAAATTCATTACAAAAATTAGAAGAACTAATTAACACATGCCAAAAATGTGTTTTGGCAAAAAACAGAAATAAATTTGTTTTTGGTTCGGGTAATCCAAATGCTGATGTTATGGTAATTGGTGAAGGTCCAGGTGCTGAAGAGGATAAACAAGGACTTCCATTTGTTGGTCGTGCCGGTAAATTGTTAACGGACATATTAAAAGCCATAAATTTTACTAGAGATGAAGTTTATATTGCTAATGTTGTAAAATGCAGACCTCCAGGTAACAGAACACCGCAGCAAAAGGAAATGGATACTTGTCTTCCCTACTTAAAAAAACAAATTGATATAATTAAACCTAAATTATTATTATGTTTAGGTCTAACAGCAGCACAAGGCATATTGAAATTAAATGACAGTCTTGGTAATATGCGAGGTAAGTTTTACGATTTTGAATCAGGCAGTTGCCGGACAAAAGTTTTAGTAACTTACCACCCTGCTGCATTATTAAGAAATCCAAATTGGAAAAGAGCTGCTTGGGAAGATGTTAAAAAATTCAGAATTTTTTATGACGAGCTAACTAAGTAAAAACTGAATGGCAAAGACAAAGAAAAATAATATAGAATTAGAGAAACTAGTTCCTGCAGATGTAAAACCACCAAATGCTCCCGAAGTAGAAGCATCTGTATTGGGTGCAATGTTAATAGAAAAAGAAGCAGTACCAAAAGCCATAGAACTTCTTACTCCAGCAAGTTTTTACCTAAAGGCACACAAACTTATTTTTGAAGCTATGACTTCATTATTTGAAGCAGGTGAACCAATTGATACTGTTACCCTTTATGAAGAATTAAAAAAACGAGAACAAACTGACGAAGTAGGCGGAGCTGTTTATTTAAGTAAACTTTCTCAAAACATTTCTTCTGCTGCTAACATAGAATTCCACGCTAAAATTATTATTGAAAAAGAAATACTAAGAGGACTAATTTCAAGTTCACATAGTATTGCTCAACAAGCATATGATGGAACTGAAGATGCCTTTGAAATTTTAGATGCCGCCGAAAGAAATATTTTTTCAATTACAGAAAACCATCTAAAAAAATCATTTATCGGGATGGACCATGCTGTAAAAAATGCTTTGGAATATATTGAAGCAATTCATTCCAATGCCAATAAAGATTTTTCTGTGCCAACCGGATTTTATGAACTTGATGAACTTTTAGGCGGATTCCAAAAATCTGATTTAATAATTATAGCCGCAAGACCTTCTATGGGTAAAACTGCTTTTGCACTATCAATAGCTAGAAATGCAGCCATTGAATTTAATGTACCTGTAGGAATTTTTAGTTTGGAAATGTCTACTATGCAATTAATAATAAGATTGCTTTGTGCCGAAGGAAAATTAAATGCACATCAAGTTAGGACTGGTAAATTACCTGCAAGTCAGGGAGTAAAATTAAGTAAAAACGCACATCGACTTACTGAAGCACCAATTTATGTTGATGATTCTCCGGCGCAAACTGTTTTAGAAATTAGAGCAAAGGCCAGAAGGTTGAAAGCAGAAAAAGATATTGGACTTATAATTATAGACTATATGCAACTTATGCAAGGGCAATCAAAAATGGAAAGCAGAGAAAGAGAGATTTCTCATATTTCTCGTTCCTTAAAAGCTTTATCCAAAGAATTAAACATTCCAATTATTGCTCTATCACAATTAAACAGAGCTGTTGAAAGCAGAAATGAAAAAAGACCTCAGCTTTCAGATCTTAGGGAGTCAGGTTCAATTGAACAAGATGCTGATGTTGTTATATTTTTAAATAGACCCGAATATTATGGTTTGCAATCAGACAAAGAAGGCAACTCACTGGAAGGAATTGCTGAAATAATAATAGGCAAACAAAGAAACGGTCCTGTTGGTACTGTAAAGATGGCTTTCATTAAAGAATATGCCCGATTTGAAAACCTAGAGCACAAACGACAAATTGAAGAAAGCTTCCCCGAAGAAATCAGCGAAGATATAATTTAAGAAGTTTTATGAAAACTCCTTTGGTTACAATCCTTTTTTTACTTTTTAATATTTCTATTTCATCTCAGATTTACACACAAAAAGATGTGGAAATTTTTAAAAATTTAATTAATAAAGCCCAACAAGATAGTCTTAAGAATGAATCAATCGGAAAAATAATTGTTGAAATTGGTAAACAATTTATCGGCACAGATTATATTGAACACTCATTAGAAGTTGGGGATAAAGAAGACTTGGTTGTAAACCTTAGAAATTTTGACTGCACTACTTTTTTAGATAATTCCTTAGTGCTCGCAAGATTGGTTAAAAAGAATGACTCTTCTTTTACAGATTATATTAATGAACTTACTCACGAAAGATATAGAAATGGGACACTAAATAAATACACTTCACGCCTTCATTATTTTTCTGACTGGCTTTATGATGCAGAAAAAAGAGGTATGATAGAAAATATTTCTAAAGAAATAGGCGGTAAAATTTATAGTAAAAAAATATTCTTTATGTCAAAGAATAAAAATTTTTATAAGCAGCTGAGTAACGAAAAATACCTAAAAGAAATTAAGCTGACAGAAAAAGAAATAAACAAAAGAAAATACTATTATATCCCCAAAGAAATGATTAGTAAAGTTGAAGGTAAAATTAGAACAGGTGACTTAATTGCCATAACAACAAGTATTGAGGGATTAGATATTGCTCATGTGGGAATTGCAATAAAAATGGAGGGTGGAAGAATTCATTATCTTCATGCACCAAATGTCGGTCAACAAGTAAAAATTTCTGATAAACCTTTATCAGATTATTTAATGAACAACAGATCACAAACCGGAATTATGGTTGCAAGAGCATTGGAACCAAAAAAATAACTAGCAGCTTATCTAATTACTTTTACAAAAACTTCCGTGGTTTTAGTGTTGCAATCCAGGAGGTTGCTTGATTTATTTTTTAATGTTTTACTTTTCTAGTTTTTTTTATAGGCTTATAGCAAATAAGTTTTATAATGTTCTCGGGGTAGGAGGCAATGACATTTAGAACAAATTATATTTCTTTACTTGCTTTTAATTATAAGTTTTTACAACCTTTAAGGTTTTCTGTAGCAGTGATTTCATGAACCTTGTATTTTGAATAGATACAATCAAATAAATTTAATTTTCTTTTTACTAATTGATATATTGCATATTAAAATAATTGAGGGATAATGTTTTGAACTTAGTAGAGAAAATATCCAAAATAAAAATTGTTTTTGCTGATGTGGACGGCGTTTTAACAGACGGCGGACTTTATTATTCTGCCGAAGGCTTTCAAATGAAAAAGTTCCAGGTTAAAGACGGAATGGGAATGGTAAAGTTAATGAAGAACGGATACAAAGTAGGACTTATTTCATCTGATAAGTCCCCAATAGCACAAGCTAGAGCAGATAAGTTAAAATTGGATTTTGTCTTTTACGGCATTGAAAATAAATTAGATATAATTGAAGATATTTGCGCTAAAGAAAAAGTAACCAAAGAAGAAATTGCATATATGGGGGATGATGAAATTGATTTGAGTGTATTAAAAAGTATCGGTTTAAGTTCCTGTCCGAGTGATGCAATAAAAGAAGTAAAAGATTGTGTTGATTTTATTAGTAATAAAGTCGGGGGTTTTGGGGCATTTAGAGAATTTTCTGACCTGATTTTAGCAAATAAATAGATAGTTTTGTTTAATTTAAATCAGAATTCTTAAATTTTATTCCTATATTTTAATCTATATTTATGAAAAAAATCAACTTTATAGCATTTTTTATATTAATTAGTTTTACAACTATATTTTCACAAACCGAAGAATATTTTGATGCACCATTCGGTGGTGGTTTAGGTTATAATCCGGGTTGGATAATTCCAAATGTTGATATTATTAATACACAAATAAAATCTTTGGGAATACCTGAATTTTCAAAGAGTGGATTTTATACTTCAGGAATTAGCGGATTTATTTATTTGGGATTTTTAAAACAAGTAAGAGTGGGTGGTTTTAGTTTTGGCGGTTCTACTTCAAGAGATATTTCCATTGCCGGAATAAATAAAGAAGCCGTTTACTCTTTAAGCGGAGGCGGATTAACAATTGAATATACATTGCCCTATGTTAGAGACTGGGGAATTTCAATCGGAACAATTATTGGCAGGGGAAGTTTAGAATTAGAACTTTTCCAAAATAAAGGAAGCGTTAGCTGGAGTAATATTTGGACTGATCTAAGTACTAACACTTCACAAAACATAAACAAAAAATTAAAAAACTCATATTGGTTTTTAACTCCAACTTTAAATATTGACATTCCAGTTGATAGATTTATTTCTTTTAGAATTGGGGCTGGTTACCAATTTACTTTTGGGGATAAATGGAAATTAGATAATGATGTTGATATTTCCGGAGTTCCTTCAGATTTAAATGCCGATTCCTATTTTATTCAAACAGGTGTTTTTATAGGATTTTTCTCTTTTTAAATTTATGAAAAATATTTTAATAACAGGCGGGGCAGGATTTATTGGAAGTAATTTCATCAATTATATTTTAGATAAGAGAGATGATTACAACATTGTAAACATTGATAAACTAACTTATGCCGGAAATCTGGAAAATCTTATCCCTTCTCAAAACAAAAAAAATTATAAGTTTATTCACGGAGATATAATAAATACAGAACTTATCAATTATTTGTTCGAAAAATATGAATTGCAATATGTAATTAATTTTGCTGCTGAATCTCATGTTGACAGAAGTATACTAAGTTCAAAAGAATTTGTAGTGACAAATGTTTTGGGTACAAATTGCATTCTTGATGTTGCAAGAAAATATAAAGTAAAAAAATTCCTACAAGTTTCTACTGATGAAGTTTATGGAAGTCTGGGCAAAGATGGTTTGTTTACAGAAAAAACTCCCCTATCTCCAAACAGTCCTTATTCCTCTAGTAAAGCTAGTGCTGATATGTTGGCAATTGCAAATTATCATACTTATGAACTTCCTATGGTAATTACCAGATGTTCTAATAACTATGGTCCTTATCAATTCCCGGAAAAATTAATTCCTCTTATGATAATAAATTCTATCCACGATAAAAAACTTCCAGTTTACGGTAACGGAAAAAATGTTAGGGATTGGATCTTTGTGACCGATCACTGTCAGGCAATTGAATTAGCTTTTGAAAAAGGAATAAATGGAGAAGTATATAATGTTGGTGCTTCAACAGAAATGGAGAATATTGAAATAGTAAAGCTTATTTTAAATTACTTAAAAAAATCTGAATCTTTAATCGAATATGTTACCGACAGATTAGGTCACGACAGGAGATATGCTATTGATTCTTCAAAAATAAGTAATACTTTAGGGTGGGAGCCAAAATATTCTTTTGAAGATGCTATAATAAAAACAATAGATTGGTATCTTAGTAATAAAGATTGGTGGAATAGAATAATAACTGGTGAATATTTGCAATACTACCAAAAACAGTATAAAAATTAAAGGATATTATAATGAAAAGGATACTTTCTCTTTTAACTTTAATATTAATATTTAATACAATTAACGCTCAAACAACTGAAGATTTAAAAAATAATTCTCTTCAAACTGCTAGTATTATTTCTGTTACAGTTGGTGGTGATTTTATTATTACCGGTACTTTTCCTTCTACTTTTATAGAAAGAGCAGACCAATTTATTACAAGAATTTATAACGAAACTTATTCAAAAGCTTTGCAAAGTTTAAGGGATACAAAATTAATAGAGCAATTAAATGAACAATTTAAGTCTATTCCATTGAGAGGAATAATTTTAAAGAGAGCGGGTGGTCAATCTTTAAACATTGATCTATTAAAATTTAGACTTAACGGTGATTTTGTCAATAATCCTTATCTAAAAAATGATGATGTAATTATTTTTCCTCCATCTGATATGAAGAAAAATTTTTTTACCATAAATGGTGCTGTTAATAAACCGGGTAAATTTTATTTTGTTGAAGGTGATAAACTTTCTGATGCTATTGAACTTGCCCAAGGAATTAATAAAGCTTATGACAATATAACCAGTGTAGAAATAAGCAGACTTTCATATGAAGGTAATAAAATTGAGTTAATCAAAACTGATATGGAGTCAAATATTTCTTTGAAAAGAGGCGATCAAATTAGATTACTTGCTGAAGAAACACAGAGATTGGATTTTCATGTTACTGTTGTCGGTGAAGTAAATATGCCCGGTTATATCCCTATAACAAAGAGTAATACAACTCTATATGAAGCAATAAAAAGAGCCGGTGGTATAAAAGAAACTGCATCAATTAGTCATTCAAAATTACTAAGCGGGAATGTAGCTAATTATATTTTGGCAAGTAAATATGGTTTAAAATTAGAAACTAATAATTTGTTATCCGTTCAAGAAATAAGTGATAAATTTTTAGAATTAGAAAATATCCTCATGTCAAGAATGTCAAATTTAACTGAAGAAGATACATCATACTTCTTTACAGAAAATCAATTACGAGCTTTAATGAGTGAATCATCAATCGACTTTACTGAATTAAATGATAAAAATTCAAAAGCATCAAATTATATTCTTAATGATGGCGATATCATTATTATTCCTAAAATTGATAATACAGTTTATGTCTTTGGTCAAGTTGGTAAAACCGGAAAAATAAGTTTTAAAGAAGGTGAAAATTATTTATACTATGTAAATAATGCCGGTGGCTTTTCTAACTATTCTGATGAGGATGTAATCGTTATTAAAGGTAAAACTAAAGAATGGCTCACTGCATCAGATAATAAGACAAAAATAGAACCTGGTGATTATATCTGGGTTCCGAAAGAACCGCATATGTCATTTAACTACTATCTTAAACAGACAAGTGTATATTTTGCAATTATTGGCAGTATAGCTACAATATTATTATTGCTAAATCAATTTGGTAAATAAATTTTTAGAAACTAATTAGAAAAAGAAATTAAGTTGGATAATAATAAAAGCAAAATTACTAATTATAATGAACCTGTCGTTAACAGAGATGTTAACAACAAAAAAGAACAGTATAATAGAAAAAGAAGATACTATAAATATAGAAGACCATTTAAACCTATAGAAAAATTTTCATTTAAAAAATTATCTGTACTAGTTCCACTTCTTGATGAAGAAGAATCAATTAAACCACTAGTTAGTGCAATTAACAACACTCTTTATAACAAAAGAATCCAATATGAAACTATTTTTATTGATGATGGAAGCAAGGACAATTCTTTAAAAATAATTAAAGAACTAAATGCTCAAAATAAAAACATAAAATATTTTAGCTTTCAAAAAAATTACGGAAAATCTGCTGCACTGCAAACTGGATTTACACATGCGACGGGTGATGTGATAGTTACTATGGACGCTGATCTGCAAGATGATCCGGCTGAAATAATAAATTTATTAAAGAAATTAGATGAAGGTTTTGATCTAGTCTCCGGCTGGAAGAAAAAAAGACAAGACCCTTTTATTAAAAAAATATCTTCAAGATTTTTCAATTTTATTACTAGAGTTTTAACCGGTATAAAAATTCATGATTTTAATTGCGGACTTAAAGCTTACAAAAAAGATGTTGTGAAAAATATAAAGGTTTATGGCGAACTTCATCGTTATATTCCTGTATTGGCTAAATGGCAGGGTTATAAGGTTTCAGAAATAATTGTAAAGCATCACCCAAGAAGATACGGCAAAACAAAATTTGGTATTTCTCGCTTTTTCAAAGGATTTATTGACCTTATTACTGTTCTTTTTGCTACTCGTTATATAAAAAGACCAATGCACTTTTTCGGATTTTTAGGTGCCTTTGCATTTTTTATAGGTATAATTGTCAACGGATATTTAACATATCAATGGATAATCGGAGTTCCGTTGAGCAATAGACCAATGTTGTTTTTAGGTATCTTATTAATAATTGTCGGTGTTCAATTCTTTTCTATTGGATTGCTTGGTGAAATTTTAGTTCATAATTCGATGGATGAAAAAGAATATCTAATTAAGGAAAAAGGATAATCCTGGTTTTTGTAAATTATTATTCAACTATAGGTAACCTTCTTTCAAAATGAAAATTACAATTCTTTCACCTGCATATCCATTAAGAGGTGGAATTGCAAACTTTGCTGGTTCACTATTTAAAGAACTAAATAAAGAATTTTCAGTAAATGTAATTTCCTTTAAGAAACAATACCCTTCGTTTTTATTTCCCGGTAAAACACAAAATGAATTAGACCCTGAATCAGAAATAATTAATGCAGAGTCATTAATAGATTCTACAAATCCATTTAATTGGAGGGAGGTAGGTAAAAGGATTAAACTTGATAAACCTGATTTATTAATAATTCAATTTTGGCTTCCTTTTTTTGCCCCTTGTTTAAAATCAATTTCTAAAATTGTTAAAAAAAATAGTCACACAAAAATTTTAACTATTTGCCATAATATTATCCCTCATGAGAAAAGACCTGGAGATATTTTCTTAACAAAATTATTCTTCAAATATGTTGACAAGTTTATTTTGCTATCTGAAACAGTAAAGGATGAATTACTAAAAATAAAAAAAAATGCTAAATATAAAATTATTCACCACCCTGTTTATAATAAATTTGGAGATGAAATAGAAAAAGATAAAGCTAAAGAATATTTAAAGATTGATACAGAAAAACTTTTACTCTTTTTTGGATTTATCCGTGACTACAAAGGATTGGATGTTCTTTTAGAAGCTATTTCTTTAATAGATAAAAAAGAAAATATTAAATTGCTTGTTGCCGGTGAGTATTATTCAAACGAAACAAAATATAAAAAATTGATTTCAGAACTTGACATTGATAACTCTTTAATTTTAAAAACTGATTTTATTCCAGCCTCTGAAGTAAAATATTATTTTTCAGCCGCCGATGTTGTTATTTTACCTTACAAAACAGCTTCACAAAGTGGTATTGCTCAAATAGCTATGAATTTTAATAAATCGGTAATCGCTTCAAATGTTGGCGGATTATCTGAAATAATAATAGATAATCAAACAGGTTTACTTGTTGAAAAAGAAAACCCGGAAATATTGGCTGAAGCAATTTTAAAGTTCTATAATCATAAACTAGAAGAAAAATATGATTCTTTTATTAAAATGGAAAAAGAAAAATATTCATGGCTAAGCTTTTCTAATCAATTAATAAATTTTGTTAAAACCTAGATGCAATACGATCCTATTAAAAATATATTTGCCTCAGCTATTAAAACAAATACCTTTATAAGGATTTTATTTTATAAAATACTTGATCTATTCTTTCTTCGCTCTTGGTATGTTAGAAGAGAATTAAAAAATATAAGAAGATTAAACCCTGATAAAACATTAAATATTTATGATGCCGGTTCAGGTTTTGGGCAATACACTTATTTTATGTCCAAAAATCTTAAGCCTTGTAATATATATTCAACAGATATAAAAGAAGATTGGATAAATGACTGTAAAAATTTCTGTCAAGCAAAAAAGATTGATAATATTAAATTTGGCATAGAAGATTTAACAACAATTAATCACTCAGAAAAATTTGATTTGATATTGAATGTTGATGTTATGGAGCATATAGAAGATGACAAACTTGTCTTCAAGAATTTTTATAACTCTCTAAAAAATAACGGATATTTGTTAATTAATACCCCATCAATATTTGGTGGCAGCGATGTACACGGTGACAATGATGAAAGCTTTATTGGTGAACACGCAAGAGACGGATACTCACCTGAAGACCTTAAAGAAAAATTAGAACCTTTGGGCTTTAAGATTGAAAGTATTAAATATTCTTATGGATTTTGGGGTGATAAATCTTGGAGATTAGGAATAAAGATTCCTATGCAAATATTAAATCATTCAAAATTATTTTTCATATTATTACCCTTTTATTTCATTATTACTTTCCCATTTACATATATAATGATGTTTATTGATTATAAAAGTAAAAATAAAATCGGCTCAGGTATAAATTTATTAGTAAAAAAATAAAGTAAAATTAAAAAGATATAAATTAAGCAGTGCAGGATAATATAAATACAAAAATTAATTTTAAGTCAGATACTTTTAAGAAGTATTTCAAAAATACTTCTTGGCTTTTTTTTGAAAAGATTATACGGGTAATTTTAGGTGCTTTCGTTGTAATTTCTATTACTAATTATTTAGGACCATCAGATTTTGGATTATATTCTTACGCTTTAAGTTTCGCTGGTATTTTTACAGTTATTGCAACACTCGGAATAGATACCATTTTAACACGAGAATTAATTAACAATAAAGAGAGAATGAATATATTACTCGGTACTGGATTAGGATTAAAATTAATTGGTGCTTTAATTTCATTGGCTCTTTTAAGTATTGCACTTATCTTTACTAACCAGGATAGATTTACTAATTTTTTAATATTTATAATTGCTCTTTCACCTATTTTCCAATCATTTAATGTTGTTGATAGCTATTTCCAATCAAAAGTACAGTCTAAATATTCAGTAATTGCTCAATCCTCGTCTTTCATTATTAGTTCTGTAATAAAATTAGCTCTTATAATAATTAATTCATCTCTCTTAAGTTTTGTTGTATTCACAACAGCCGAGTATGTTTTTTTAGCTATTACATATTTAATTACATACAAAAGTATAGGTTTAAATATTTTTGATTGGAAATTTGAAATGAAATTAGCTATTACATTTTTAAAAGATTCTTGGCCTTTAATTTTATCGGGAATTGTAATCACAATTTATATGAAAATAGATCAAATTATGATAAAGCAAATGCTAGGGATTGCTGAAGTGGGATATTATGCAGCTGCTGTAAGATTATCTGAAGCCTGGTACTTTTTGCCATTGATTATTACATCTTCTTTATTTCCTGCTATTGTAATTACAAAAAATATTAACGAAAAATTATTCCTAAGCAGAATGCAGAAATTATATGATTTACTTGCTTGGATTTCAATTTCAATAGCATTACTAACTACTTTTTTTTCTAAAGAAATAATCGATATACTTTATAAACCTGAGTTTATGCCAGCTGTACCTGTTTTAACTATATATATTTGGGCCGGGGTTTTTGTGTTCCTTGGGGTTGCAAGCACCCAATTTTTGATCGCCGAAAATTTTACTAAAATTGCTTTTTATAGATCATTTATTGGTATGGTATTAAATGTTATTTTAAACTATTTCTTAATTCCTAAATATGGAATTGTAGGTTCTGCATTGGCAACACTAATTTCATATTCTGTAGCAACTTTTTTCTTGTTTTTTAATATAAAAACAAGAATTCAAACTACTTTAATGCTAAAATCTGTTTTATTTTTTGATTTATTTAAATTAATTAAAAAGAAATGAAATCACGAAGTGTTGCTGTTGCTCTTATAGAAATTGAGAAAAAGATGAGAAGAGTTAACAACGATGAGAAACTTAATCTATTAAGAACGACATTAAAAACTGAACTAAAACTTAAAAAACAAAAGGTAGCTTAATTAAAGAGGAGTCTCCAATTTCAACTAAGTTTTATTTTATACCGAAAAAATGAAAATATTTATTTTGTAGATATATTTAAATCCTTAAATAATTAAGTTCTTTACTATAAGAATATTATTATAATATATAGTTTTAAGTTATTTAGTAATTTTATAATAATATTTGCCACTTAATTCTTCAATATAAATAAAAGACGCTTATGACAAAGAATAAAAAAGAGAAAAAAAACAATAACAATATTATTGGTATTAATTTTGAGAATAAATTTTCTTCAAAAATTCTTTTTATTTTTTCACATTTTATTATCTTACTTACTGTCATTATATTTTTTGCCCCTGTTTATTTTAGTGGTAAGGTCCCAGAATCAGGTGATATTATAAGTATTTATGCATTCCAAAATTATTTTAAAGAATCACCAAATGTTTTATGGAATCCATATGTGTTTCTTGGAATGCCAATGTTCGGGAATATTGGTTTGGCAGATTTTTTCATCTTCTCTGTTCAGAAAATTATTTTTGTAGTATATAATTTATTCTCAAATGAATATACTAGCTGGACCTTTTACTTGATTATACTTGGATTCTTTAATTTTTATCTTATGCGCTACTTAAAAGCTTCATTTATTATTAGTATAATTGTTGCTATAGCTTCTATGTCTAGTACTGGTATAATTTTACTTTACTTTATTGGACATGTTACAAAATTATTGTCTTTAATTGTTTTCCCTTTAGTAATTTATTTCCTTCTACGATTTAATGATAAGATGAAATTGCTTGATGTATTACTTTTTATTCTTACTATGCATTTCCTTTTCAGTCAATGGCATGTTCAGATAATGTTTTATATTTATTTAAGTGTGGGGATATTTTATTTATACTTTTTCATAAGAAGCCTGCGACTTAAAGACAAGATACTAACTTCAAATCTCCTAAAATCAGCTGGTGCTTTTATTATTATTTCTGCCATTGCACTTGGAATGAATTATTATAAGCTAAAACAGATTTATGATTATACACCTTATTCAACAAGAGGCACTAAAAGCATTGTTGATTTGCAAAAAAAATCGCCTGAAAAAGAACAAGAAGATTTTTATAATTATGCAACAAATTGGTCATTTTCTCCAGAAGAAATTAGTACATTTTTCTTCCCATCTTTTTACGGTTATGGTAATTCAACTTATAGTGGGTCTCTTTCAAACAATCAGGAAGTAAAAGTCAATACATATTTTGGACAAATGCCTTTTGTCGATGCAGCTCAGTATATGGGTATTGTAGTTTTATTACTTGGGCTTTTTGCGATTGTTACAAGATGGAAGGAACCGTTGATTAGATATCTGACCCTTCTGATTTTTATTTGTCTGGTTCTTTCTTTTGGAAGAACTTTTCCTGTTTTATATAATTTATTTTATGACTACTTCCCTTTCTTCAATAAATTTAGGGCACCTGTAATGATTCTAAATATTGTTCAGCTTAGTTTCCCTATATTAGCTGGTTTAGGATTGATGAAAATATTTTCCATAAAAAATGATAACGACATTAAGGGTGAAATTCTTTTAAAAAGAATTGCTATTGTTTTATCAGTATTACTTGCCTTAGCATTATTTCTTAACCAGGCTATTGTGGGTTGGTTTATTGAAAGAGTCGCATCCTCACAAAAAGGCGATAGATTGAAACAGTTATATGACTATATGAGTGATATGTTCGCAAGTGATGTTTATTTCTCATTAATTTTTTGTGTTGGTGCATTTTGGTTAGCTTACTTTTATGTAAAAAGAAAAATAACATTTGACACATTAGGTATTCTAGTCCTTGTAATTGTTTTGATAGATCTATGGAGAGTTGATTTTCGAGGTATAAATTATATTGATAACACATCAATCAAACAGAAATTTGTTATGCCCAAATATCTAAAAGCTATTGAGGGTGAAAAAAATACTGCACCATACAGACTCATTAACTTAAAACAGGATGGTACACTTGGATCATTAAATCAGAATAACAATTATTATGTTTATTTTCTTATGGATGATTTTTATGGCTACTCTGGTATTAAACCACGAACTTATCAGGACATAATGGATGTAATTGGTCCAGCCAATATTACTCTTTGGAGAATGTTAAATGTTAAATATCTAATAATAGACAAAGAAGTGAATTTACCTGGTTTTAAACAAATATTTAATAATGAAAAAGATATTGTTTATAAAAACAATAATGCATTACCGCGTGCATACTTTGTTGACAGTGTTGCAAACGCAGAACCAATGGAAATTCTAAACCTTATTAAAAATAATTCTTTTGATCCTAAAAAAATTGCATACCTCGAAGAAGAAGTGAATATAGATAAACCAGCTGATTCCACTTATGTTGTTATTAAATCATATGATGATGAAAATATAAATATAGATACCCGATCTACCGGGAATAATATGCTTTTTCTTGGAAACACTTATTATCCTATAGATTGGAAAGCTTATATCAATGAAAAACCAACTACTATTTACAAACTCAACCATGGATTTATGGGAATAATAATACCGAAAGGATATCACAGCATCCGGTTTTCAGTAGAACCAAAAAGTTTTTTTGTTGGTAAGTATGTTACTCTTTCATTCAATATCTTAATTTTCTTTGGTTTGGGATTTATTTTTTTTAGAAGGAAAATAAATATAACAGAATCAACATCAAGCTAAACTAAGGAATTTAGAATGTTTGCAACACCTATTTTATTTTTAATTTATAACAGACCGGAACAAACAAGAAAGGTATTTAAAAAAATTAGAGAAATAAAACCAAAATATTTATATATCTCTGCTGATGGACCAAAGAATGGAATGATTGAAGATATTGAGAATTGTAATGATTCCAGAATGGTAATTGATCAAATTGATTGGGACTGTGAACTAAAAACAAAATTAAATCAGAAAAATCTTGGTTGTAAAATTGGTGTAAGTTCAGGAATAAGTTGGTTTTTTCAGCATGTAAATGAAGGAATTATTCTTGAAGATGATTGTGTGCCTGATATTTCTTTCTTTAGTTTTTGCAAATATTTGCTTAAAAAATATCGCTATGATACAAGAATTATGCATATAAGTGGTACAAATTTTCAAGACGGTATATTAAGAGATGATAGTAGTTATTATTTTTCTAAATATGTTTATGTATGGGGTTGGGCAACCTGGAAGCGTGCTTGGGATTTGTATGATGTAAAAATTCAAAATTTTGATAAATTCTTAATGCATAAATCAATAAAAAATATATTTACTGATAAAAAAGAACAAAAATTTTTACTCAATAATTTTAACCTTGCATATACAAATAAAAAAATGACTTGGGATTATCAATGGCATTATACAAATTTGATAAATAATGGACTATCAATTACTCCAAATAAAAATTTGGTTTCAAATATCGGATTTGGGAAAGAAGCAACTCATACTCCACAAAAACATCATCCATTCTCTAATAGGCCAGTTGATAAATTAGATAAGATCTCTCATCCTTCATTTATTATACCAAATATTGAAGCTGATAGATATACATATAAAAAGTATTTTAATCCAAATAAATTTATTAAACTTAAATTATGGTTATTTCAATTTATAAAAAAATAAATTTAATTTGGATTGCCTGGGGTTGTATTCCAAGAGTACCATTAAAAACTAAGTTACAACTGTTTATTAAACCTTTAGAAAGTACAAGATATACCGAGATTACATATATATTCTATTTTATTAAATCAAATTTATTAGATTTATCATTATGCCTAGATGTTTCAAGCCCATATATTTTAGCATATATATTATCAAAAAAAAATAGAGTTATTAAAACTGATATATTTCCGGATGAAAGAAGATTTATTACTGAATCTGATAATTTGAAATTTGAAATTCAAGATGCATTAGCATTAAAGTATAAAGATAATGTTTTCTCTTTCGTTTATTCTATTAGTGCAATAGAGCATATTTACAAGGGGCTCCATAAATCTGTAAATGAAATGGTAAGGGTAACTAAACCTGGAGGACATATATATATATCATTTCCAGTATCTGCCAAATACCAAGAAGAATGGTTGGATAATAAAATTTATTCTGACCAATATGTGAATAACAATAAGACTTTTTTTCAGTATCGATTAGACAATATTTTATTGGAATCATTTCTGAATAAACTTGATAATGTTAGTGTTATAGAAAAAAAAATTTATTGGGAAAAAAAGAACGGTAACTACAATAAAATGATTTCAAAACTGAGAAACACTTGCGGAATATCTGCAATAGATTATCTAAAAAATGCCTTAATAAATTTATATTATGGTTTTTCATTACTAAAATCATCACCAGAAAATTTTAAAAAAGCAAAAGATTATGGTAATCTTTCCATTATTCTAAAAAAAATAAAATAGCAATTAATTTTAAGTCAACTCTATTCAATTGAAGATGAATACAAAAATAATTCTATATAAAATTCTAAATTTATTTGTACCTGTTGCACGAATCTTTAATATCCATACAGGCTGGATGAAATCATTGCGCTATAATCGTAATCATACAATGAAACTTGAAGGCAGAATATTTTATTATGATGATAATGATGATGGATACCTTATTAAAGGAGTATATGAAAAAAAAGAGATAAAATATTTGAAGAAGGTGATACAGCCGGATTGGACTTCAGTTGATGTGGGAGCAAATATTGGTTATTTCTCAGTGATCTTTGGTTTATATTGTTCAAAAGTAATTGCGATAGAACCTTATTTAAAAAATGTGGAATTGCTTAAAAAAAATATTAATGGATTACCTGTAGCAATAACAATTGGTGTGGCTTCAGATATTACTGGAAAAATTAAACTGCATATTCCTGATAGGAAAACAGATTGTTCGTTAAAACCATCAGGAGAAAGAACAGAGACTATTGTGGTTGATTCTTACAAATTAGATGATTTAATAAATGAAAGAATTGATCTAATAAAAATTGATGTGCAAGGAGCCGAAACAGAAGTGCTGGTGGGTGCAAAAAATTTAATTGATAAATACAAACCTATGTTGTTAATTGAATATGAAAATCCGCCTGCAAGCCTGCTTGAAACTTTAAAGTCCTATAGATATCGTTTTTATTCAATAAGTCAAAGTGGAAATCTTATACCTGAAGTATACAATAATTTTAGTGGAAAACCACAAAACATTCTTGCTTTTCATTACCTTGATGAAAGAAATATTCCAAATCAATAAAACTTTGAATAATTTAATTAATTCTAATTTTCTTTAAGTATAAATGAAATATTGAAAAATATATTAATTAAAATAGATCGTGTTTTTAGAGATTTCATTCTCTTTATGATTGATTTGACTAAATTCTTACCTATTACAATAACAAATACAGCTGCCAAGCAACACAAACCAACTATATTTAATAAGGTATTATTATTAATTAAATTAGATGAAATTGGTGATTATATCCTTTTTAGGAATCTACTTCCATATATAAAATCATCTGATAAATTTAAAAACTATAAAATTATACTATGTGGTAATATTGCTTGGAAAAATATTGCTGAAAATTTTGATTCTGAATTTGTTGATGATTTTGTATGGATGAATAAACAAAAATATTTAAACAATCTTTTATATCGTTTCAGATTTTTAAAAAAAGTTTCATCTATAAAACCAAAAATTTTAATTAATTGCAGTTATTCAAGAAGTTTTTTTATTGACGATTCTATTGCAGCTGTAACACCGGCAAACACAAAGATTTCATTTAAAACAGACTTATCCAATTCTTACAAATGGCAAATTAAAATAAGTGATAAATACTATAAAATATTATTTGATAGCAATACTGAAATTTTTGATTTTTACAAAAACCGTTCTTTTTTTGAATATATTCTCAATATTAAAATAGAATTGTTAAAACCACAAATCACATTAAATAATAAGAATAAGACAGATGAAAGTTATGGCAATTTTGTTATTATTTTTTTGGGTGGAAAAAGAAAATATAAAAAATGGAAATTAACTTATTTTATTGAGATAGCAAATTATATTATTTCAAAATATAATCTGAATATTTTGTTAGTAGGGAAAAAAGAAGAAATCAAAGATAATAATTCACTTTTTAATCACTTAGTAAACAAAGAAAAAGTGTTTGATTTATCAGAAAAGACAACTCTAGCTGAACTTGCATATCTTTTAAGAAAAGCGAAATTACTGATATCAAATGACTCAGGGATTATACATTTAGCAGCATCTGTAAATACTAAAACAATAGTAATATTAAACGGCTCACAATACGGAAGATTTATTCCATATCCTATTGAATCTGGAACAGCAATTTCTGCAATCTATCCTGCTGAGATTATGAACAATAGATATGAAATAAAAAAACTTTATAAGCAATATAGATATAGATCATTATTGGATATTAACTCTATTAGAACTGTAACTGTTAAAAGTGAAATTGATAGATTAATTCCAGAATGATTATTGTAATACATCCTAACAAAAACATTTCACCTTCAAAGAAATACTTAAAACATTTTTTGTGTGACTTGATTAGTAAATAGGAAAATATTAGACTTAGTAACTCATCTTACGCAAAAAGTGAACAGTGAAAAGATGACATCTTTGTTTCCTGAATTGAATTCAAATAAAATGATAACTCTTTAACGAAATAGAGACTTTCAAACACCCAAAATTAGTAATTTATTACCATTCACAATAAATTTTAATTACATAATACTCTGGGGATCAATATCGTATAATATTTTTACATCCTTAAAAATGGATCTTTGTTTAAATTTAGTTATACTTTCCAAAATAGCTTTTCTTAAAATTGCACCACCTGGGTCACTTGTTTTTTCACTTTTAAGTAAAATTTGAAATCTATAAAAACCCTTTATCCTAGAAATTATAGCCGGCGTTGGATTTGAAACTGAAATCCATTTATTAAATTGATTAAGATAATTAAACAATTCATCCACAGCACCTTTTGATCTTATTTCGTTTAAGTCTTTTCCTTCAATCAGAGCTAATCTAACGAATGGAGGATAATATAATTTTTCACGATGATAAATTTCATTATCGTACATACCTTCGTAATCATATTTTAAAACCTTTTGCAAGGTTGGATTCGAATCATTTTGTGTTTGGATTAATACTTCTCCTTTTTTGTCACTTCTTCCTGATCTGCCCGATACTTGAGTTAATAATTGAAAAGTTCTCTCATCTGCTCTAAAATCAGGCATCCATAAACTGTTCTCTGCGGCTATAACTCCAACCAAAGTGACTCTAGAAAAATCCAACCCTTTAGAAACCATTTGTGTTCCTACTAATATATCTATCTGCCCTTGAGCAAATGCAAAAAGAATTTTACTTAAAGAGTTTTTCTTTGAAACAGCATCCGAATCAACTCTTTTAATTTTAGCATTTGGAAAATAATATTCTAATTCATCTTCTATCCTTTCCGTCCCGGTTCCAAAATATTTAATGGAAATAGATCCGCAATGGGTACAAGCATTTGGTATTTTTTTAATAAGTCCACAGTAATGACATTGAAGTTTATTTTTATTTATATGATAAACCATTGGTACCGAACAATTATCACAAGTTTCAATTTCAGAACAGTCTTCACAAAATACTTGTGTCGAAAATCCCCTTCTATTTTGAAAAATAATTACACCTTCTTTTTTCTTTAATCTTTTTTCAATTTCATCAAGTAAGGTTTTTGAAAAAATATTTTCCATTCTGTTAGATTTTCTTTCACTTACTATATTGATTAGTTTTATTACAGGTAGTTTTGCGTTATCTATTCTTTCTTTTAACTCAAGTAATTTATATTTACCGTTCTTTGCATTGTACATACTTTCAATTGATGGAGTAGCTGAGCCAAGCACAATTGGACATTTATTAAAGTTTGCATACATAATTGCCGCATCCCTTGCATGATATTTTGGTGTAGAATCTGTTTGCTTATAACTTGAATCGTGCTCTTCATCAATTATAATAATTCCTATTTTATTTAAGGAAACAAACAATGCCGATCTTGCACCTATTACAACCCTGGCTTTCCCATTTTGGATTTTTCTCCAACTGTCGTACCTTTCACCAATAGACATTCGGCTGTGAATTACTGCAACTTCTTCTCTAAAATTATTTGTAAGTCTCCCGGTAATTTGAGGTGTGAGTGATATTTCTGGTACTAAAAGTAAAGCTGTTTTTTTAAGCTTTAATGCTGATTTTATTAGCTCAATATAAACCTGTGTTTTACCGCTACCAGTTACACCGTGTAAAAGATATGGTTGAAATCTTTTGCCATTAATATCTTCATTTACTTTCTCAATAATATCTTTTTGATACTTTGTTAATTCAAAGTCTGCTATATCCTCTGTAAAATTTTCAACATATTTTCTCTCTATCTCTTTTTCAAAAATTTTAACAATGCCTTTGTTTTTCAAACAATTAATAGTTGACTGAGACGAATTTGTTTTTTTAAGAATATCTACTACAGAATAATCTTTGTTTTTTTTATTTATTAGTTCAAGTAAAATTTTTAACTGTTTAGGAGATTTCCTTTCTAATTCAGGAAGTAAGCTATAAACATCAGCCAATGGTTTTATCAGCGAAACATAATTAATCTTTTTAATACTTACTTTACCCTTATCAATTTCGGTTATAATAGTTATTGCAGAATCTTTTTCAAGAGAGTCTACAGCTGAGTAAATATTTTTTTTACTAATTAATTTTTGCAAAATAGAAAATGATATTTCTTCTCTATTAATAATCGCTAATAGAATTTCCCCTTTTAAAGTTTTTTTATTTTTTTCTTTAGATAATAATTTTTCACAAACATCATTATGAACAATAATTTTCTTCTTAGATTCTACATCAGTGCCATACGGGAAACCTAATTTTAGAGCTTCACCTAATGATGAGATATAATATTCAGATAACCAACTGTAAAATTTTAGTAAAGATTTATTAAAAATAGGTTGATTATCCAGAATATCAACGACTTCTTTAATCTCTTCTTTAACATTAGTTTCTTTTGTGGTATTTACAATTACACCAGTAAGAATTCTTTTCCCAAAAGGTACAGATACTCTTTTATATAGCTGTATATCTGATTCTAATTCATTTGGGACTTTGTAGGTAAAAGCTTTTCGGAATGGAAGAGGAAAGACAACTTCAACAAACATTTTTAATTCTTGTTATAAAATGATGCTAAACCTTTAAAGGTATTATTATCAAAACCGCTGGAATACATTTCAAATTTAAGTTGTTTGTAATTTTTATCCCATAAAATTCTTTTGTACTCTTTTGATATGATCAATTCTCCATTTGTTGATATTAAGCTATCATCTAAAGCCATAGTTAAATAATAAAATCCATCCTCAAATCTTATTCCGTCAACTTTTGTAATATCTTTGAAATTATAAAATACCTTTGCATTTAATTGATTATTTTCAACTGATAAAGAACGGTGAGTTAAAAATTTTCCTTCTGTTCCTAACTGAATCACTAAATTCTTGTCCTTTAATGCAAATTCAAATAGATTTTTCTTATCATCTTCAAATTCACGAGCCCCGATAGCATCGGATTTAATATTAAAAAGGTTAACCTCAACATTTCCGGAAGTGGGTGTATCTAAATTAATAGAATATTCTATCCTCTCTGAAACTAAACACCCGCTAAATAATGTTATAAATGAAATTAGTATTAGTGAATAGATTATTTTTTTCATTTTAATAAACAAAATATAATAATTGTTATACATCTCTGATTTTTATTACAATAATATACAATTCTATATTTTTATTAGCCAATATAATTTATTAAACCCAGATTTTCCATTGGAAAATCTGCCCTCTGGGCAGACAATTTGTAAGTAAATAAAGATCATATACTTAGTTATATAAA
>PFVA01000093.1:0-16739 GCA_002790365.1 Ignavibacteriales bacterium CG_4_9_14_3_um_filter_30_11 | reverse complement strand
AAACATTTTATATAGCGGCCTTCGGCAAAAAATTCATTTCCAATGAATTTTTTGGGTTAAAGTTAAATGATGATTTTATTAAAATACCACTACTTTTTTTACTATATTTTTATTACATATCCCTATTTTTAAGTACACTAATTTTTAGGTAAATTTATAATTATTTTAAAATTTTTAAAAGTTTATGCGCTATCCTTATACAGAAATAGAAAAAAAATGGCAAAGTTACTGGGAAGAAAACAAAGTATTTAAAACTGATTTTTCTGATACAAAAAATAAACTTTACTGCCTTGTAATGTTTATTTACCCTTCTGGTTCTAAATTACACTGCGGTCATTGGTATAACTACGGACCAACAGACACTTGGGTAAGATTTAAAAAAATAAAAGGATTCAACATTTTTGAGCCAATTGGATATGATGCTTTTGGTCTTCCGGCTGAAAATTATGCCATCAAAACCGGAATTCATCCTTACGACAGCACAATGCAGAATATAAAGGAAATAAGAGAGCAGCTAAAACAGATAGGTTGTATGTATGATTGGAGTGCTGAACTTATGACCTGCATTCCGGAATATTATAAATGGAATCAATGGCTGTTTCTTCAATTATTTAAAAAAGGGTTGGCATATAGAAAAAAAGCCCCAGTAAATTGGTGTACTTCATGTCAAACTGTTTTGGCAAATGAACAAGTTTTATCTGATGGTACATGTGAAAGGTGTGGGAGTGAAGTTATCCAAAAAAACTTGACTCAGTGGTTTTTTAAAATTACAGAATATGCAGAAGAATTATTAACAGGATTAGAAACTATCAACTGGCCAGATAAAACTAAACTAATGCAAAGAAATTGGATAGGAAAAAGTATAGGTGCAGAAATAAATTTTAGTGTTGAAAAAAGTGATGAAAAAATAAGTGTTTTTACAACGAGACCAGATACTCTCTTTGGTGCTACTTATGTCGTATTGGCACCTGAACATCCATTAGTTGATAAATTAACCTCTGAAGAAAATAAAAAAATTGTAGAAGAGTATAGGAATTCAATTAAATCTTTAACAGAGATTGAAAGAACTTCTACAACAAAAGAAAAGACCGGTGTGCCAATAGGCGCAATGGCAATAAACCCAGTTAATGGTAAAAAAATTCCTGTCTGGATTTCAGATTATACATTACTTACTTATGGAACCGGATGTGTTATGGCCGTACCCGGACAAGATGAAAGAGATTGGGAATTTGCAACTAAATTTAATCTACCAATAATAAGAACTGTTCAACCTCCTGAAGATTTTAATGGAGAAGCATATTTAGGTGATGGAACTGCAATCAATAGTGACTTTCTAAACGGACTAAATGTTGAAGATTCAAAAAAGAGAATTATTCAATGGCTTGAAGAAAATGACATTGGTAAAAAAACAATAAAATATAGATTAAGAGATTGGTTGATTTCCCGACAAAGATATTGGGGCACACCAATTCCAATAATTCATTGTCAAAATTGTGGAGAGGTTCCTGTTCCTGAAGAAGAACTTCCCGTTGAATTACCATATAATGTTGAATTTAAATCGCAAGGTGTTTCTCCATTAGCTGTAAATGAAGATTTTGTAAATGTTAAATGTCCTACTTGTAATAAGGATGCTAAAAGAGAAGCAGATACTATGGATACATTTGTAGATTCTTCCTGGTATTACCTTAGATATTTTAATCCTCATCTTGATTCTTCTGCTATTGATAAAGAATTAGCTAATAGTTGGACACCTGTTGATAGATATGTCGGTGGAGCAGAACACACAACTATGCATTTATTATATTCACGATTTATTCATAAATTTTTAAGGGATATTGGAAGTGTAAATTCTGATGAACCATTTCAAAATTTAATTCATCAGGGTACAATTACTAATAACGGTGCTAAGATGAGTAAATCTAAAGGTAATGTTGTTAATCCTGATGATTTTATTAAAAAATACGGTTCTGATGTATTTAGACTATACCTTATGTTTATGGGTCCATATGATATGGGTGGAGATTGGGATGATAAAGGAATTACCGGAACTGACAGATTTGTTCAAAGAATTTATGACCTTTTCCTAAGTAATAAAGATATATTAAACAAGCTCAAATTAGCTGATAAATATGAAATTGATAAATTAAATGATTCAGAAAAAATAATTTATAAAAAATTAAATCAAACTATCAAAAAATTTGAAATAGAAATTGATACATTCAGATTTAACACAGCTATTGCTTCATTAATGGAATTACTTAATGACATTACTAAGAATTTCGATAAATGTTCGGATGAAATTAAAGCTTATACTTTAAGTAGGCTTGCTATTTTGGTTTCACCTGTTGCACCTCACTTGGGCGAAGAATGCTGGTCGTTAATAGGTAATAAAAAAACTGTAATGCAAAATCCAATTTGGTTTGAACCTGATGCCGATGCATTAGTTGAAGATACTGTAAACATTGCAGTGCAGATAAATGGAAAATTACGCACTACTTTAGCTGTTGTTTCAAACAGTGAACAAAACGAAGTAAAAGAATTAGTTTTTAATGATGATAAAGTATTAAAATATACTGAAGGCAAAAAAGTAGTAAAAGAAATATTTGTAAAAAACAAAATTTATAACATAGTAGTAAAATAAATATGCTTGATATAAAATTTATAAGAGACAATCCAGAAGTTGTAAAACAAGGGATTAAAAATAAAAATGGAAAAGATAGAGTTGATGAGCTGCTTGTTTTAGATAAACAAAGAAGAAACCTGATTACACAAACAGAAGAATTAAAGGCTAAGAAAAACAGCGTATCGCAGGAAGTTGCAAAATTAAAAAAACAAGGGGAAGATGCTTCTTCTATTATATCTGAAATGAAGATTATTTCAGATGAGACAAAAGAAATAGACAATGAGTTAAATGCTATTGAAGAAAAATTGAATGAAATTTTATATCATTTTCCAAATCTACCTGATGAGTCAGTTCCTGTTGGTAAGTCTTCCGAAGAAAATGTAGTGGTAAGGCAATGGGCACCCGAAGAATTTTCTTTAGAGAATGAAGAAAAAGTACTTGATCATATTGAGCTGGGTAAAAAATTAAATATACTCGACTTTGAAAGAGGAACTAAAATTTCAGGTTCAGGGTTTCCGCTTTATATTGGAAAAGGTGCAACGCTTGAAAGAGCATTAATTAATTTTATGCTTGATACCCATATAAAAGAACATGGATATACTGAAGTACTCCCTCCTTTTTTGGTAAATCGTGCTTCACTGATTGGTACCGGACAATTGCCTAAGATGGAAGAAGATATGTATAATATTGAAAAAGATGGTTTATATCCTATTCCGACTGCTGAGGTTCCTATTACTAACATGCATCGCAATGAAATATTGGAAGAAGATAGTTTACCTATTAATTATGTTGGATATTCTGCGTGCTTTAGACGAGAAGCAGGATCATATGGTAAAGAATCAAAAGGATTTTTAAGAGTACATCAATTCAATAAAGTTGAATTGGTAAAATTTGTTAAACCGGAGAATTCTTATGATGAACTGGAAAATATTGTTAGTGATGCAGAAGCTATTTTAAAATTATTAAAAATTCCCTATAGAATTCTTTTGCTTTGTTCCGGGGATCTAAGCTTTGCTGCTTCAAAATGTTACGATATAGAAACCTGGTCCCCTGCTGAAAATAAATGGCTTGAAGCTTCATCTTGCAGTAACTTCGGAGAATTCCAAGGCAGAAGAGCAAGCATTAGATTTAGAAACTATAAAACAAAAAAATTAAATTTTGTACACACTTTAAACGGTTCAGGTTTAGCAACAAGCAGACTAATGGTTTCACTTTTGGAAAATTACCAAACACCAGAAGGTAAAATAATTGTTCCTAAAGTACTACAAAAATACACAGGCTTCGAAATAATAGATTAGTCTAATTTCATACTTATAACTTCTAGTATTTACATCCGGAAGTAAAGTTTACATATGAAAAATTTATATACTTTAAAAAAATATTTTGTCCGGTATAAAAAGAAATTATTTTTAGGTATAATTTTTATACTCCTTTCCAATATTGCAACCGTGTATGTCCCTCTATTTTTGAAAGATGCAATAAATGGTCTTCAACATCATATTACAACAGAAAGTTTAGTAAACTATTGCCTGCTAATAATAGGTGCATCTGCAATTGCCGGTATATTTAGATTTTTAATAAGACAAACTATCATCGTAGTTTCCCGCGAAATAGAATTTGATTTAAGAAAAGACTTTTGGAAACATATACAAAACTTGCCTTTGCGTTATTTCCAAAACAACTCTACAGGTAATGTAATGGCACACGCCACAAATGATATAAATGCTGTTAGAACTTTTCTAGGCCCTGCTGTTATGTATTCACTAGATACTTCAGTCAGATTAATAATTGTTATTTCAATAATGATTTCTCTTAATCCTTCACTTACTCTTTATACACTTATTCCCTTACCAATTCTTTCTTATTTAGTTTATAAAGTGAGCAGCATAATACATTTCAAGTTTACTAAAATTCAGGAAAAATTTTCTGAACTAACTACAAAAGCACAAGAAAATTTTTCTGGTATTAGAATTATTAAATCTTATGTAAGGGAAGAAAACGAAATTCTAAAATTCAACGAGATGAGTAAAGACTATCTTAAGAAGAATATGAATCTTGTAAAAACACAGGCATTATTTTATCCTCTATTATTTTTAATTACAGGCTTATCAATAATAATAGTAATCTGGTTGGGTGGAATAAAAGTAATTCAGCAACAACTTGATTTAGGTGAAATGACCGCATTCATCGTTTATCTGGGAATGTTAATTTGGCCAATGATTGCTTTTGGTTGGGTAATAAATATTATTCAACAAGGTGAAGCAAGTATGAAAAGATTGAATAAAATTTATTCTGAGCCTTTTGAGATTACAGGTTCTAAAAACACTGACTATTCCATTAAAGATTTAAAAGGAAGTATTGAATTTAAAAATGTAACTTTCAGATATAGTAATCACTTACCTAAAATTTTAGAAAATATTGATTTAACAATTCCACAAGGCAGCACACTAGCAATAATGGGTTTTACTGGTTCTGGAAAAACATCATTAATTAATTTGATACCTAGATTATACGACTGCACTGAGGGTGAAATATTAATAGACGGTAAAAAAATTAGAGAAATTCCACTGAATATCTTAAGAAGTAATATTGGACTAGTTCAACAGGAAGCTTTTCTTTTTTCAGATACAATAAAAAATAATCTTTCATATGGTTTGGACAATATTGAAGAAAACAAAATTCATAATGCTGCAAAAATCTCTCGTTTGGATGAAGAAATAAATTCATTCCCAAATGGATATGAAACAATTATGGGTGAAAGAGGAATTACACTTTCGGGTGGACAAAAACAAAGAGCTAGTCTTGCAAGGGCATTGGTTACTGATCCACAGATTTTAATTTTAGATGATTCATTTTCCGCTGTTGACACTAACACAGAAGAACAAATTCTTAAAAACTTAAGTGATTATACACACAACCGTATAACTATTATTATCAGTCACAGAATATCAACCGTTAAAAATGCAGATAAAATTATTGTTCTAAATAATTCTAAAATTACAGAAGAAGGTACTCACGAGCAATTACTTGCTAAACAAGGTATTTATTCTGATTTGCACTTTAAACAATTACTTGAAAAAGAATTGGAAGAAATTTAATAGGAGGTAAGTTTAATTATTTAATATGTCTAACGATTATAAAAAAGACGATGAAATATTAGGAAAAGCATACGACTCAAAGTTGATGAAGAGACTTTTGAGTTATGCAAAACCATACAGAAAGTATATTATTTTTGCAATTCTTATGAATGTTGTAGTTGCTTCACTTGGACCTATTCGTCCATATTTAACTAAAATTGCAGTAGACAACTACATAGCAAACTCTGATTACAAAGGTTTGATGATAATTGGTTTACTTTTATTAGCTTCTTTACTATTCCAAGCTGTTATACAATATTTTCTAATTTATTTTACTGAGTATCTCGGTCAAAAAATTATATATGATTTACGCTCACAATTATTTTCTCATGTTCAAAAACTTGCTCTAAAATTCTTTGATAAAACTCCTATTGGCCGATTAGTAACAAGAGTAACAAATGACATTGAATCGCTTAATGCTCTTTTTTCATCCGGTATAGTTATGGTTTTTAGTGACATATTTATAATTCTGTGGATATTTGGTTTTATGTTTTTTCTTGATGTAAAATTATCCTTGGTTACTCTTTCTGTACTTCCCTTTTTATTCTACGGTACATTTTTATTTAGAAGAAAAGTGAGAGAAAGCTACCGAGATGTTAGATTGCACCTTGCAAGATTAAATTCATATATGCAAGAACATATAACCGGAATGAATATTGTTCAAATATTTAACAAAGAAAAATCAGAATTAAAAAAGTTTTCTTCTATTAATAGTGATTATAGAAAATCTAATATAAAATCGATTTTCTACTACGCAGTTTTTTTCCCTTCTGTAGAGTTAATAAGTTCTGTCGCAGTTGGATTAATAATATGGTATGGAGGAGGTAATGTTTTAAGTTCAACTATTACAATTGGTGTTCTTTTTGCTTTTATTCAATATACTGAAATGTTTTTCAGACCAATTAGAGATTTATCAGAAAAATATAACATTATGCAAACTGCTATGGCATCTTCTGAAAGAATATTCAAATTATTAGACAATAAAGCTTTCATTAATAATTCTGATACACCATTAAACTTTGATAATATCAAGGGAGAAATAGAATTCAAGAATGTCTGGTTTGAGTATAAAGAAAATGAACCTGTGCTAAAGGATATTAATTTTAGAATAAATCCTGGTGAGACTGTTGCTATAGTTGGAGCAACTGGAGCTGGAAAAACAAGTATTATTAATATTCTTACTAGATTTTATGATATAAAGTCAGGTAATATTTTTGTAGATGGAAAAGATATTAAAGAAGTAAATAAACGAGATTTAAGAAAATATATTTCAATTGTTTTACAAGATGTTTTTCTTTTTTCAGGTACAATTAGTTCAAACATAAGTATGGATAATCCTAATATATCTTATGAAAAAATTAAAAAAGCTGCTGAACTTGTTGGCGCTGATAAATTTATTGAAGCCTTACCAAATAAATACGATGAAATTGTTATGGAAAGAGGAGCAACTTTAAGTGTGGGACAAAAACAATTAATTTCATTTGCAAGGGCTTTGGCTTATAATCCTCAAATACTTATTTTAGATGAAGCAACTTCGAGCATTGATACTGAAACTGAAGAATTGATACAGAAAGCGATTGAAAAATTACTAATTGGAAGAACGGCAATAGTTATTGCACATAGGCTCTCAACTATACAAAATGCAGATAAAATAATTGTGCTTCATAAAGGTGAAATTAGAGAAACAGGAAATCATCAAGAGCTTTTAGCAAAAAAAGGGATTTATTATAAATTGTATCAATTACAATATAAAGATCAAGAGATAAATAAATCAGCATAAACAAAAAGGGAGAAAAGTGATGGCAAAACAAAAATTTATGACATTAGGGCGTCATATAATTGAAGGGGAGAAATTGCATCCACATGCAACAGGTGAACTTTCCCATCTACTTAGAGATCTTTCATTAGCTGCAAAAGTAATTTCACTTGAAGTAAACAAAGCAGGGTTAGTTGATCTGCTGGGTTTTACCGGTGATAATAATGTTCATGGCGAACAGGTAAAAAAACTTGATTTATTTGCACACAATATGCTGATTAGAGCTATGGACCACGGCGAGCATCTTTGTGTTATGGCTTCTGAAGAAGAAGAAAATATTATACATATTTCTAAAAAACACAAAGTTGGAAAATATGTATTATTATTCGATCCTTTAGACGGTTCTTCTAATATAGATGCAAATGTAAGTATTGGAACTATATTTTCTATTTATAAAAGAATCTCTCCTGACAATACTCCAGGTACTATGGAAGATTGTTTACAGCTGGGTTTAAAGCAAGTTGCTGCAGGTTATGTAGTTTATGGATCAAGTACTATCTTGGTTTATACTGCCGGTCACGGTGTACATGCATTTACTTTGGATCCTTCTTTTGGTGAATTCCTTTTGTCTTATGAAGATATTCAAATTCCAAAAAAATCTAAAATATACAGTATTAATGAAGGTAATTATTTGTACTGGCATAAGGGATTAAAAAACTATATAAAATATCTTCAAGATGAAGATAAAAATACTCAAAGACCATATTCATCAAGATATATTGGTTCAATGGTGGCAGATATACACCGTAATTTATTATATGGTGGAATATTTATGTATCCTGCAGATTCCCGCAATGCACATGGTAAGTTAAGATTGATGTACGAATGTAATCCAATTGCATATATAATTGAGCAAGCTGGGGGTAGAGCTTCTGATGGAAAGAAAAGAATTTTAGAAATACAACCTGAAACTCTACACCAAAGGACACCGATTTTTTGTGGAAGCGAAGAAGATGTATTAATGGTTGAAAAATTTATGGCAGAAGAAGATAAAGTTAAAGCTTAAATAATTTAAAATATTCGTATAATGAAGAATTAGGGTAGATTGAAATAATCTACCTTTATTTTTTTACAGTGATAATAGCTTCATTTAATTTTGAAATCAATTGTTTTTCAGTAATACCTGTAAATTTTATTTTTGTGGATTTCACTAAAATTTCAGGTGAATCCCCTTCCCCTTTTACATATTTATAAAGACAATATGCCAATCGGTTTCTATCATTTGGAAGATGAATATATTCTTTTAAGCCTTCAGTTATTGAATAAACTTGTTTTTCAATTGATAATTTTGTGTTTATCTCTGTCATAAATATTCTTAATAATTTTGATTATTAAATTAAATTAGATTATTGTCAACTGCAATTTACAATTATTTACTAAATTTTAACGGGTTTTGATATTCTTTTAATTAAATACTAGTAGATTGTATATTAAGGTCATCAGTAATTAAGTTTAATCGTAAATAAAGAAGAAAATTATATTGGCTGAAATACTCAAATATAAAAACCGAATTTTAATTATCAGGCTCAGTTCCCTGGGGGATATACTACTTACAACACCGGTGATTAGGTCAATTAAAACTCAACACCCACATATTATGATTGATTTTCTCCTAAAAGAACAATATCAAAATACTCTTAAACATAATAAATATATTTCTAATTTATTTCTATATGAATCTGACTTGGGTTATTTAACTAATAATAATTATGATTTGATAATTGATCTACAAAATAATTTTAGGTCTAGAAAAGTAGTAAATAAATTAAGGGTGCATTCATTAAAATTTAAAAAGAATAATTTTAAGAAAATCTTGCTGGTCAATCTTAAAATAAATATGTTAAAATCTTTACCACAGATTCCGGCTAGATATGCTAAGATAGTTCCAAACTTTAAATTAGATGAAAAAGGATTAGACATTTTTTTACCAAATGATATTAAACCAATTTTAAAGGAAGGAATCAAATATATTGGATTTGCTCCAGGCAGCAGACATTATACCAAAATGTGGCCTTTAGAATATTATTTAGAACTTGGAAAATTATTAAGTGAAAATGATTATAAAATAGTTTTGTTTGGTGGTAAAAATGATAAACAAGTTTGTGATAAATTTAACTTAGAATTAAATTCTTCAATAAACTTATCAAATAATGATAATCTATTTAAAACTGCTATTAATATGAAACAATGTTTAGCTATAATATGTAATGATTCTGGGTTAATGCATGTAGCTTGTGCATTAAAAATTCCTGTATTAACATTTTTCGGTTCAACGGTAAAAGAATTTGGATTCACTCCGTATAAAAATCAAAATTTAATATTAGAGAACAATTCACTAAATTGCAGACCTTGTTCACATATTGGCAGAAGTAGCTGTCCTAAAAATCATTTTAATTGCATGAAAGAATTAACTCCTCAATTAGCATATAGTAAATTAAAAGAAATGCTTGCTCAATGAAATTTATCTGGGAAATAATATATAATATAATTTTTGTTCCAATACTTTTTGTTTTAATTAAAACAAGTAGTCTTTTTAATTCAAAAATAAGAAGAGGAATTAGGGGAAGAAAAAGAATTTTTGAAGACTTAATAGTTAATTCTGCATCTTTAGACAAAACAAAAAAACTTATTTGGTTTCATTCATCTTCTTTGGGTGAATTTGAACAGGCAAAACCAATAATTAAGGAATTAAAGAGAACAAGAAATTTTAATATCCTTGTTACTTTCTTCTCCCCTTCCGGTTATGAAAACTCTCTAAGATATCCTTATGCAGATTTAGTTTCATATATCAATCTAGATACCAAATCTAACGCAGAAAGATTTTTGAAAATTGTAAAACCTAACTTGGTTGTATTAATGAGATATGATGTTTGGCCTAATCATATTTGGGCTACAAAAAAAGCAGGTATCCCTTGTTTTCTAATAGATGCAACCATGAAAAAAAATACAAGTAGAAGATTTCCTTTGATTAAAAATTTTCATAAGTATTTATTTAATGACCTTACAAAAATATTAACTGTTTCTCAAATTGATGCCGATAGATTTGGTGGATTTGTAAAGGATAAAAGCAAAATAAAAGTAGTGGGTGATACTAGATTTGACAGAGTTTATGAAAAAAGTATTACAGCAAGAGATAGAAATCTTATTAATGAGAATATTTTAAAAGGAAAAATTGTTTTTGTTGCAGGTAGTACTTGGGCAGAAGATCAGGAAATTATTATACCTGTCTTAAAAAAACTTTGCAAAAAAAACAAGAATATAGTATTAATCATTGCTCCCCACGAACCTTCCATTTTAAATTTAGATAAAATTGATATGGATTTTTCAAATGATTTATCCACTATAAGATTTTCCTATCTTAATAATTATAATAAAGAAAATGTGATAATTGTAGATTCAATAGGTATTCTATTGGCATTGTATACCTATGCTGATATAGCATATGTGGGAGGTAGTTTTAGACAGAATATTCATAATGTTTTAGAAGCAGCCGTTTACGGAATACCTGTAATTTTTGGGCCAAAGATTGACAACTCTCAAGAAGCACAAAAATTAGTAGAAATTGGTGGTGGTATTTTGATTAAAAATAAACAAAATGCATATAGAATAATAAGTGACCTTATTTCCAATAAAACACTAAGGGAAGATAAAGGCAAAATTAATAATAGTTTCGTTCATCATAATTTAGGTGCATCAAAATTAATTTTAGATGAAATTAATAGTATTATATAAATGAGGATTTACTACTATGAAAAAAATTTTATTATTAACAGCAATTATCTGTTTTTCATTGTTCACATTGACAATTAATTCACAAAATAATATAGAGAACAATAAAACGGATACTAACATTTATAATTTTACGGTAAAAAATATTGATAAAAAAGATATCAAATTAGATGATTATAAAGGTAAAGTTTTACTGATTGTAAATGTTGCAAGCCAATGCGGCTACACACCACAATACAAAGGATTGGAAGCTATTTATGAAAAATATAAAGCTCAGGGATTTGAGATATTAGCTTTCCCTTGTAATGATTTTGGGAAACAAGAGCCTGGGACTAACGAAGAAATTAAGAATTTCTGTTCTGCAAACTATAGTGTTACTTTCCCATTGTTCAATAAAATAAAAGTATTGGGAGATGAAAAAGAAGCTCTATATAATTTTCTAACTAACAATACTGTAACTGGATCTTCTGACATAAAATGGAATTTTGAAAAATTTTTAATTGATAGAAATGGAAATATTGTGACAAGATTCAGAAGTAAAATTGTTCCGGAGGGAAAAGAAATAACTTCAGCTATTGAAACAGAACTTAAAAAAGGTTAAGATTTTAAATATTTTTCTTTTATTACTTTTATGTGGTGTAATTCATGACCTGCTATTATAAACATTAGTCCCAAAACAGTAACTTCATTATCAGAAGCAATACCTCTGTTTTGCAAAACTTTTTCTTGAAACGAATTAAAAAGAATAATGTTTGACTTCCTTACCAGTTCATATTCATTAAGTAAATTTTTTAATGTGCGTCTATTAAATTCCCCCTTCTTTGCATAATCATCCTGCTCCATACCAGGGAGAGATTTTTTCTCTCCTCTTGCTATGCATAAAGCCCTGTAAGCAAAAATCCTTTCAGTATCAATACAATGTCCGATTACTTCTTTAATACTCCATTTACCTGCTGCGTAGGAATAATTTCCTTTATCTTCCGATATATTTTTAAAAAGATTTAAAGTCGCATTTAATTGTTTCTCAAGTACTTCAAAAATGTTATCACCGTCAATTTCCTGTATATATTTATGATAATATTCCGCATAATCATTTTTTGATGGTCTGGACATAAATTCTACCTATTATTTTTTTTATTTATTTAAAATCTATTGGTAAATTATTTTGAATTATTTATTTCATTAATTGATTTCTTAATTATTCCAACTGCTTCTTTAATTTGCTTTTCAGTAATAACAAGAGGAGGAGCAAATCTAATTATATGCTGATGTGTAGGTTTTGCAAGTAAGCCATTCGCTTTCATTTTTACACATACATCCCAGGCTTTTTTTCCATCTTTAGGTTTAATAACAATAGCATTTAATAATCCTTTACCCCGGACTAATTCAATCATTTCAGAATCTATTTTCATTAATTCTTCACGAAATAATTTACCCATTTTTTCTGCATTTTCAGAAAGTTTTTCATCTTTTAAAACTTGTAAAGCTGCTATTGCAACTTTTGAAGCAACAGGATTTCCACCGAATGTTGAACCATGTTCACCCGGTTTGATTACCAGCATTATATCATCATCTGCAAGCACAGCAGAGATAGGCATTGTTCCACCGGAAAGTGCTTTTCCTAAAATTAAAATATCTGCCCTAACATTTTCGTGATCGCAGGCAAGCATTTTTCCTGTTCTTGCAAGTCCGGTCTGAACTTCATCTGCAATAAATAAAACATTATTAGCTTTACACAATTCGTATGCTTTTGAAAGATAGCCTTCATCAGGTACCATAACACCGGCTTCACCTTGTATTGGTTCAACAAGAAATCCGGCTACATTTTTATCTTTAAGTGCATCTTCAAGTGCGTTTATATCATTATATGGAATTTGAATAAAGCCTGGTGTGTAAGGTCCAAATCCTTTATATGAATCCGGGTCACTTGACATTGAAATTATTGTTATTGTTCTGCCGTGAAAATTATCCTTACAAACAATAATTTTTGCATCGTTTTCTTTCACTCCCTTTTTATCATAAGCCCATCTTCTGCAAAGTTTAATTGCTGTCTCATCTGCTTCAGCACCGGAATTCATCGGTAGTACTTTATCATAACCAAAATACTCTGTAATATATTTTTCATAAGGACCGAGACAATTGTTAAAAAATGCTCTGGAGGTAAGAGTTAAAACTTTTGCTTGCTCATTCATTGCAGCAACTATTTTAGGGTGGCAATGACCTTGGTTAACAGCTGAATATGCTGAAAGAAAATCAAAATATTTTTTACCTTCAACATCCCATACAAAAACTCCTTTTCCTTTTGCCAATACTACCGGAAGTGGATGATAATTATGTGCACCATATTTTTCTTCAAGTTCTATAAAATCTTTTGAAACCATAAACTACCTTTTTATATATTTTATTTTTTATTAAATAATTTCGAAATATTAAAATACATCTTAATTTAGAGATACTTTTTCATTCCCAGATTTTAACATCAAATAGTCCTTTAGAATTAGCAACACCTCTGAACATTCCGTGGGTATTAAAAGATAAAGAATAATTTCCGTCTTTATCCACAGCAATTAATCCTCCTGTTCCGGGTTCTAATCTTTTATGGATCATTTCATCTGTTGCTTGTTTAAGTGTATAACCCTTGTATTCCATCAATGCTGAAATATTGAATGCAACTGTATTTCTAATGAACAATTCACCAACACCCGTAGCAGATACACCACAAGTTTTATTGTTGGCATAAGTACCGGCATTAATTAATGGTGAATCACCAACCCTGCCATGCATTTTTTCTGATATTCCTCCGGTAGAAGTACCTGCTGCTATATTGCCATACATATCTAAAGCAACGCAGCCTACGGTTCCGTGTTTGTCGATTTTTTTCTTATGATTTTTTTGCCAACTTTTTAATCTTTCCGGTGTATCGAAGTAATGATTGTCCACTATTTCTACACCAATCTCTTTACCAAATTGATCTGCACCTGGTCCGGCCAATAAAACATGTTTAGTTTTCTCTTTTACTTTTCTTGCTAAACTAATAGGATGTTTTATTATTGTTACACCTGCAACTGCACCGGTTGATAGATCCTTTCCATCCATTATTGAAGCATCTAATTCGTGAGTACCGACAGCAGTAAACACAGCTCCCTTACCTGAATTGAAATTTGGATTATCTTCCATATACCTAATCACTTTCTCTACAGCATCAATACTTTTACCGCCGTTTGCCAATATATTTTTTCCAATGGTAAGAGCTTCATTTAAGGAATTTAAATATTCATTTTTTGTAGAGTCCGGGATATCTTTATTTATAAATCCGGCACCGCCATGAATAACAATTGTATACTTTGAGTTGTTTATTACATTTGTTTGAGAAAATAAACAAATTGGAAGAAGAAAAAGTACAATGAAACTGATTCTTTTTAATGTTGACATATTTAACCTCAATTAATTTTAAATTTATATCACATCAATAAAGCCATTATAGCTTTTTGAACATGCAATCTGTTTTCAGCTTCATCAAAAATAACAGAATTACTTGAATCTGCTACTTCATTAACAACTTCATCACCACGATGTGCAGGTAAACAGTGCATAAATAAATAATCATCCTTTGCATTTTTTACTAGCTCAGTATTAACCTGATAGGCAGCAAATTTTATTTTTCGATCCTCTGATTCTTTTTCCTGCCCCATACTTGCCCAAACATCTGTGTAAACTATATCGGCATTTTTTACTGCATCAACCGGGTCATCTAAAATTTCAATTTTACTTCCCATCAATTTTGCATTATTTTCTGAATTTTTAATAATTTCAGGATCAGGTTTGTAACCTGACGGAGATGCAATTGAAATATTCATACCAACTTTTGAACACCCATGCAGTAAACTGTTTGCCATATTATTTCCGTCACCTACATAAGCCAATTTTAATCCTTTAAGAATATCTTTTCTTTCAAGGATGGTATAAAGATCAGTTAATACCTGGCATGGATGAAGCAGGTCTGTTAATCCATTTATTACAGGTATAGAACTATATGCTGCAAGATCAAGTACATCCTGGTGATCAAAAGTTCTTATCATTATTCCGTTCAGATACCTTGATAAAACTTTCGCTGTATCAGAAATATTTTCACTTTTCTTTAATTGCAAATCATTTTGATTAAAATATAAGCCTGTTCCACCTAATTGATAAATTCCAACTTCAAAAGAAATTCTTGTTCTGGTTGAGGGTTTAGAAAATATCATCCCGAGTGTTTTTCCTTCAAGCAACTTATGCGGTATGCCTTTTTTCTGTTTTTCTTTTAATTCTTTACACAGGTCAAAAATCCAGTTTATTTCTTCTAAGGTTAAATCATTTATTGAGATTAAACTTTTTCCTTTCATATTTACTACCATAAGTTTTCCCTAAAATTATTTGGTTGAAATTATTTTTGTTCCGCTATCGGTATCTAATAGTTTTGCTGAATCAGTAATAATGGCTTCTTCTCCGCCATTTTTTATAAAATTAATTGCACCTTTAATTTTTGGTGCCATACTTCCTTCACCAAATTCACCATTATCCAAATAGCTCTGAGCTTCTTCAATTGTAAGAGTATCAAGTGCTTTTTGGTTGGGTTTATTAAAATTTATATAAACTTTTGATACATCAGTTAGAATATATAATTTTTGTGCACCAATTGATGAGGCAAGCAATGAAGATGCCAGGTCTTTGTCGATTACTGCTTCAACACCTTGTAAAAGATTATCTTTATCTCTTAATACAGGAACACCGCCGCCGCCTGCTGTAATTACAATATTACCTTTAGAGACTAAATTTTTAATAGTTTTTTTATTTAATATTTCTTTAGGTTGGGGCGAAGCAACGACTCTTCTCCAGCCTCGCTTTTGTGAATCCTCTTTAAAAACCCATTTATTATTTCTTGCAAGCAGTTCTGCTTCTTCCTTTAAAAAATATCCACCAACAGGTTTAGTCGGAGTTAAAAAAGCCGGATCATCTTTATCTACAACTACTTGTGAAACAATAGTTAAAATATCTTTTTTAATTTTTTTTTCTGAAAGTACATTTCTTAATTCTCTTTCAACCATATAACCTATACCGCCCTGTGAGTCGGCTACACAGATATCTAAAGGCATTTTGGGGATTTTGTATTCTTTAAAACCGGCATCGTTACGAAGAAAGATATTACCAACCTGAGGACCATTACCGTGAGTAATTACAATTTCGTGACCACTGTCCAACAAATTAATAATATCTGTACAGCTTCTATGCGAATTTTTATTCTGCTGCTGTATAGTCCCGATTTCACTTTCTCTTAAAAGAGCATTACCGCCCAGTGCAACAACAGCAATTTTCTTCATTTATCTTCCAAATTTATCAAACACCAAAAATAATAAGCATTAAAATTAAGGATTAATCATTTTAAAAGAAATTATAA
>PFVA01000156.1 GCA_002790365.1 Ignavibacteriales bacterium CG_4_9_14_3_um_filter_30_11 | reverse complement strand
CGGGCTTTAGCCCAAATTGTTTTGTTTTTTTTTTGACTAAAGTCCAGAATTTTGAGGTCTTTTTAATCCACGCCCTAAAGGGCGTGGCAAGTAAAAAACAGATTTTGCGTAACATGACTTATTAATTAAAATAATAATTATAGTACTAAAAACTAAACCCTCTCAAAAACTCTTCTGTTTTCATTCTTTTGCTACCCTCTTTTTGTAGTTCAAGAATTTTTAAACTTCCTTCACCACAACCAATAAAAAGTTCTGTTTTAGTTTGCAAAATTTTTGAAGGAGTTAAATTAGACCTATTTAATATTTCTGATTTAAAAATTTTTATTATTTTTTTATTGTGGATAAAAAAAGCACCCGGAAATGGTGAAAGTCCTCTTATTAGATTTTGAATATTTTTTGCTGAGTTTTTCCAATTAATTAGCGCAGTTTCTTTTGTAATCTTTGGTGCGGGTGATGCAAGTGAATCATCTTGATATTTGAGTAAATATTTGCCTGATTCAATTAAATTAACTGTTTCCAATATAACTTTTGCTCCAACCAGACTCATCTTATCGTGGAGTGAGCCAAAATCATCTTCAGCATTAATTATTATTTTTTCTTGCAAATATATAGAACCGGTGTCCACTTTTTCAGCAAGTGAAAAAGTTGTAACACCTGTCTCTGTCTCTCCTTTCATTATTGCCCACTGAATTGGTGCAGCACCTCTGTATTTAGGTAGAAGAGAACCGTGCAGATTAAAAGAACCGTATTTTGGTATTGTAAAAACTTCTTTTGGCAGAATCCTAAAAGCAACAACAACATATAAATCGGCATTAATTTTTTTTGATTCATTTATAAAATTTTCATCTTTTAAATTATTCGGTTGAAGAATTTGAATATTATTTTTAATTGCACATTCTTTTACAGCTGTAGATGTAATTTTTCTCCCTCTCCCTTTTTGTTTGTCAGGTGCTGTAACAACCGCAGAAATTTTATGTTTACTTTTAAGAAGTATTTCAAGGGATGGAACCGAAAAATCCGGTGTGCCCATAAATACAATATTCATATCAGTTGGTGGTCAACGCTATTGCTTGTAGGGTATTCAAATTCAATTTTGCGTCTTTTAATATTGTTGAGTGGTTTCTTTAATTTTTTCTTTAACTCTTCAGAAACTAAGTCTGTAAATAAGATACCCTGAAGGTGGTCATATTCGTGCTGCATTACTCGTGCAAGTAATCTATCTGCTTTAATCGTATGTTTTTTAAAATCTGTGTCTTGATATTCTAGTGTAATAGTTTTTGGACGAATAACATCTCCTCTGACCCCAGGGATACTTAAACAACCCTCTTCCATTACAATAGTATCTTTTGATGATTTAATTATTTTTGGATTTATTATCACTATAGGTTTTTTATCTTCTTCATCATCTATCTCAGAGATATCAACTACAAAAATTGCTTTATCAGAACCGACTTGATTAGCTGCTAATCCAATTCCACTTGCATTGTGCATCGTCTCAAACATATCAGAAATAAGCTTTATTGTATCCATATCAACATCTTTTACTTCAGAAACTCTTTTGCGTAAAATCTTATCACCAAATAATGTAATTGGCAGTAATGCCATTATAGCTCCTTAATCATACTACAGTTAAATATTTATTTAAAAATAACTAATTCTAAAAGAAGATTAAATAAATTTACTAAATATTATTTTCAGAGAGTTTAATAGTTTTGTTCACCCTTTTATAATGTCAAAACTACAATTAAAATTAGGCTAGAAGTTTACCACCTTCCATCAAAAGTTTTCCATCAAGATACACTGTTGGTTTTTTGACAACACCGTCTAAGTGAATTGGGACTTTTATTTTCCCACCCATTGATGAATTATTGCCAAGAGCAATGTGAATAGTCCCCAAAACTTTTTCATCTTCCAAAAGCACTCCGCTTAATCTTGCACTGTCATTTGTCCCGATTCCAAACTCCGCAATATTCCTAGCATTGTTACCAACAGTATCTAACATTTTATTTAATTTCTTTGCAAGAAATCCGCCAGTAATTTTTACTGCATATCCTTTTACAACTTCAATTTTTAACAATGTGTTTTTTATTAAACCTAAACCCGCCATAGAACCATCAACAACAAATACTCCATTAGTTGTTCCTTCAATTGGAGCTAAGAAAGTTTCCCCGGTGGGTAAATTACCGGCTTCACCTTTTTTATGAAAAAGACCTTTGCTTGCATAAGCTGTTCTTCCTTTTATAGAGAAAGAAAGATCAGTACCAAGTTTTGTTGTAATTCTAACATTACTTCTCTTTTCTAAAATTTTTTTTAGTTTTATAGATAATCTGGAAATCTTTTGATAATCAGCATTCATCCCTCTAATCATCACCTCTTTTGTAATTCCAGGAAATGTCGCTAACCTTGTTCCGGTAGCACATGCATTGATTCTTGCTTTAGTATGTGTTAATGATTTTGCAGTTGGACAAAAAACTACATCAAATTCTTTCATCAAATCTGCGACAACTTTTGGTGGTTCTTCCCCGTTAACTTTACCGGATTTCATTTCAACATAAAGTGAATTATAACCTAATCTAATTGCATTTTTATGGAGTGAATAACCAATCTCGTTCTTTAATTCATCAGTGATTACAAGAATACTTTCATTTTTTTTCACACCCATACAATTTATTATTGCAATTTCTGATGCTGTGTCTAATTTAGTTTTTTTCATATTTTTTCCCTTTTATAATCCCCCGCCAAAAGTTTTTGATAATTCAATTTCATAGCCATTGGGATCTTGAATATAAATTGATGAAGAATTCTCCCATTCCAATTTTCCCCCGTAATAAATTTTCAAATTCATTTCTTCACATTTTTTTACTATGTCATCAAAATTATTAATATGAAGTCCAAGATGAGCAAATCCTTTTTTTACATATTTCTGCATTTTTTTATTTTCATACAAACATAATTTAACCTTTTCATTCCCTATTATATATGAATCTTCATCGGGTTGTTCTTTCTTAATTTCAAAGCCAAATAAATCTTTATAAAATTTTGCTGTTTTTTGAAGATCAATAACTTCTAAATTCAGATGGTCAATTCCATCAGTTATTAATACCATATTAAACTTTTTAGATTATTAAAAAAATTGATTATTTAATATAATTCTTAATTTTTATTATTTCTTAAAATTCAGATTCCAAATTATTACTTTAACCCAAAAAATTCATTGGAAATGAATTTTTTGCCGAAGGCCGCTATATAAAATGTTTTTATAAAACATTTTATATAGCGGAATTAACCCCTGGCAATTTGCAAGAAAAACATATTACTCAAATAACGAATTCCAAGATTTTTATATAACTAAGTATATGATCTTTATTTACTTACAAATTGTCTGCCCAGAGGGCAGATCTTCCAATGGAAAATCTGGGTTTAAGTAAAACACCAAATAACAAAAGACAAATAATAAACTAATCATAAATTTAAAAAAACAAAATTCTAAATTAATTTTTGAAAATTATTCAATAAGGGTTTAAATATTAGGATTTAGAGTTTGGTATTTATTTGGGATTTGATATTTGTAATTTGAAATTTTATAGAATAACCCGTTCAGTTTTTTTAACAACCAAACGGGTTTTAAATATTTGGATAAAATATTATTTAGTTTCGGGCTTTTTAATATCTACCATTTCCAGATCAAACATTAAATCTGAATTTGGTGGGATTTCACCCATTGCTCTTTCACCGTAAGCTAATTTAGCAGGAATAAGCAATCTATATTTTGAACCTTTGTTCATCATTGCTGTGCCTTCTTGAAAACCATCAATCATTCTTTGCATTTTAAAAGGATAAGAAATTGGATCTCCTCTTTCTACAGAACTATCAAATTTTTTACCGTTTGTTAAATAACCGGAATAATTTAATGTAATTACATCACCTGAATCAGGAACAGAGCCTGTTCCCTTCTCAATAACTATATATTTTAATCCGCTTTTTGTAGTTATATATTTTGTAGAGTCAACTTTCCAAGGTTCAACTTTTACAAGCTCATGAGCTGCCAATAATTCAACAACCAATTTTATATCAGAATTTGGTGGAATAGTTCTAAAACCTGTTTCGCCATAAGCTAATTTTGAAGGAATAATAATAGTTCTTGTACCACCTTCCTTTAAACCAACAATACCTTCGGTAGCTCCTTTTACAAATCCACCGTCTTCATTTAAAATATATTTAATAGGTCTGTCATACACATAAGAATCTCCCAACCTTGATTTTACTCTTGTTGTATCTTTTGACCAATCGGTGAAAATATTTGTTGAATCTTTTATTATCCAAGCTCTGAAATGCAGCGATACAAAATCACCTGTTTTTGCAACATTACCGGTACCAAGTGTGTCATCTTTAAACATTAAACCGGATTCTTTTTTTACTACATCATTTTTATTCGAGCATCCGATTACAGTAAAAACCATCAATATTATTGACATAAATAATTTCATTTTTACTTCCTTAAATTTTTAATAAGACCAAATATATTATTTTACTTTGAAAATTCATAAATAATGTTTATAATTTTTATTTCTATTTATACTTTCAAATCATATATTAGTATTAAATAATAAATTTTAAGAATAATGTTATCATTTCTTTTACTTTGTTTTATGCTAAATTCAAACAATCTTATTACCCAAAATGAAAATGTTATAATTGACTGCAATTATACTTTTGAAGAAGCAATTTCAAATTTAGATTTTCCTGATGTAACAAAGTACGATCTCAAATTAGTTACTGTTTTGTATTATTCATTCGATGATAAAATTCACCAAGGACAATTAGTTATACACAAAAATTTAGTAAAAGATGTAATAAAAATATTTTCATTGATTAAAGAAAAGAAATTCAAGATCAGCAAAGTAGTGCCTATTGTTTTTTATAATTGGTCTGATGAAAAAAGTATGCTTGGAAATAATACATCTGCATTTAACTACAGATTTATTGCCGGAACAAAAAGACTTTCTAATCACGCAACAGGCAGAGCAATTGATATAAATCCATTTTTGAATCCGCAAGTTTTTAAAGACAGAACTTATCCATCAACTGCAAAATATAATCCCAAAAAAGAAGGAACGATTACTGCAGACCTTTTTTTAGTAAAAGAATTCAAAAAAATAGGCTGGGCTTGGGGAGGAGAATGGGAAAGTTCAAAAGATTATCAACATTTTGAAAAACTCAAATAGCAAGAATGATTGTATGATTTAATTTTTCATTCAAGCATTCAACCATAGATTTATACAGTAATTAATTAGAAAATGATTTTAGATATTGGACCACTATGAAATTATTAAAACTTAAAAACTTCAAATGGCTGATACTTATATCTTTTCTTTTTCATTTAATTACTTCTATTTACAGTGTAGGCTTTCATCATCTTGATGAACATTATCAGATTCTTGAGTTTGCTAATTATAAATCAGGTAACAACCTACCCTCTGATCTGCCTTGGGAATTTGAAGCTAAATTAAGACCTGCAATTCAACCTGCAATAGCATTTCTCATTATTAAATCATCACAAACTATAGGAATAACAGATCCATTTACTCAAGCAATGATAATGAGGATATTGTCCTCTTTAATTTCAATGCTTTGTGTAATTCTGTTGATATATGTTTTTAAAGATGAGATTAAATCTGAGCAATACTTAAAATGGTTTTTGTTTTTATCTTTTTTCCTTTGGTTTTCTGTTTATGCACAGGTTAGGTTTTCTTCTGAAGGATGGTCCGGATCAATATTCTTTATTGGGTTTGCTTTATTGTATTATTTTAAAACGAAAGAGAAAATAATTTTTATCCCTTTTCTAATCGGTTTGATATTTGGCTTTGCATTTATATTCAGATATCAAGTTGGATTTCTTATTCTTGGATTACTTTTATGGCTTTTAATAATTGATAAATATAATTTTAAAAAAATCTTTCTTATTGTATTTGGGATTATTGCTGCAATACTAATAGGAGTGTTAATTGACAAATGGTTTTATGGGGAATGGACTTTTTCAGCCTGGAATTATTTTCAATTCAACATTGTCAAAGGGAAAGTATCTAGTTTTGGTGTTCATCCTTGGCATTTTTATTTAACTGAAATATTCTGGAAAGCTGTTCCTCCATATAGTCTGTTCTTAATTTTTATGCCCATATTTTGGTTTATCTTTAAACCCAAAAATATTTTTACATGGATGTTTATTCCATTTTTGCTTGTGCATTTTTTAATTGGCCACAAAGAGTTCAGATTTTTATTCCCGCTAATAAATATTATTCCATTGCTTGTAGTATTAGGTTTTCATGAATTAGGAAAAGATAAATTTAAAAATTTTGGATTATTTTTTCAAAGGAAGATATTTAGATGGTTTATTTATTTATTTGTTGTAGTTAATACTATCTATCTAATAAACATATGTTTTAGACCGGCAGATTATTATGTATCTCTTTACAAATTCATTTACAAAGATTATAAAGATATAAAAACCGAATTAATCTTTTTTAATGAAGACCCATATTTAAGAGCACCAGAACCTGCTAATTTTTACAAGAGTAAAAACTTAACAACCAAAAGTGTTCTTGATCCTGACAGTTTACAATTTGTTGTAAACGAAAATAAATATGATAAGATTTTATTTATGACGGATACATTTTTACTAAATGAAAAATACAGGTCGCAAAATGTAGAGTTTAAGAAAATTTATTCTAATCTTCCAAAATGGGTGGAGAATTTAAATTATAATAATTGGTTGGAAAGGACAAGGATTTTTACTTTGTATGAAATTTCAAAGATTAAAAATTAATATCTGTCTAACTTAAATTTTTCACCTAAATAAAGCTCTCTTATTTCTTCATCTTCTGCTAATTCTTTAGCACTGCCGTGTTTGAAGATTCTACCATTGATCAAAATATAAGCATTATCAACTATGCTCAAAGTTTCGTGAACATTGTGGTCAGTAATTAATACACCAATTCCCTTCTTTTTTAAATTTCCTACTATATTCATAATATCTTCCACGGCAATTGGATCTACTCCGGCAAATGGTTCATCCAAAAGCATAAATTTGGGATTTGTTGCAAGCGAGCGGGCAATTTCAGTCCTTCTTCTTTCACCACCACTAAGCTGATAACCAATATTTTTCCTTATATGTGATATTCCAAGTTCCTCAAGTAAACTATCACATTTTTCTTTTCTTTCATTTTTCTCAAGACCATTAATCTCTAAAACAGCTAAAAGATTATCTTCAACAGTAAGTTTTCTAAATACAGATGCTTCCTGGGGTAAGTATCCAATTCCCATTCTTGCCCTTTTATACATTGGTACTTTAGTTATCTCTTCATCATTCAGATAAACATTTCCACTTTCAGGTTTTATCATTCCGGTTATCATATAAAATGATGTTGTCTTTCCGGCTCCATTTGGTCCTAGTAAACCGACAATCTCACCTTCAGAAACTTTAAGTGATGCGCCATCCACCACTCTGCGTTTTTTGTATATCTTTACTAAATTTTCGCTTCTTAAAGTTTCTTTCATATTAATTTATATTCTTTAATAAATCATTTTTAACAGGCTTATTTTTGAACGGTACAAATTTGGGTAAAATAAAATCATCTTCTTTGCCTTCCACAAGTCTTTCCGGATGGAATTCCGTATTTGGTGAACCATACAATCTTATTTCTTTTAATTCATTATTACCAAAAATCATTCTAGATAATTTAGATGATGATTTTGATAATCCATTTTTTTTATCATTATCATATTGATAATATATGCTTAAAACATTACCAAAAATTTCTGTCTGTTCCAATTTACCCAAATTAAAATAAGAATATAAGCTATCTCCGCTTGTCTGGTCTAATCGATTTTTATAATTTTTATTTTGCGAAATAACAAAGACACTCTTATCAACAAACATTTTATCAATCTTATTATTTTTTAATATTATGTTTACGCTGTCGCCTGTAATCTGAGTATTTTCATACCAAAGAATAGGCTGCTTGTTCTCATTTTTATTAATAGTTGTAATAAGTTTTTTGTCTTTTCTGAAATATAATGTTTTATCATTGACAGAGGCAAAGTCCCCTCTTAAAATTTTCACAGAATCTTTAACAATATACATATCCGTTGAATCTCTGAATGCTTCCAAAGTTTCTGCTTTAATTATCAAAGTATCAATTTTTAAGTTATCAGAATTAATTTTATTCGTCTTATCTGAAGTTGTATCTATTTGAATTAATACTGGATTATTAGTAACAAGTGAATAATTTCTATTTGGAAAATTTTCTAAATGTCCGCCATATATTACTGTATTATCAGTTTTATTTGTAAGCATGACATTTTTATCAGCAACAGTATTTTTATTATCTCTAAAATAGTTGAGGCTATCGCAAAAAATTGTATTGGTTGAATCAACAATTATTACATTACCCATAGCGACCATTCTTTTAATGTCTTTGTGATAAAAAAGACTATCAGAAGTTAATATGGAAGTTGAATCTTTTAACTTTACACTGTTTTTAAAAAATGCATCGTGCTGATCGAATGAATACTTACCCATTCCGGCTGTTAAAGTCATTTCACCGTCAAATAATTTTAATGGCTCATTTGTTGAAGTTCTTTTTTCATCACCGTAATAAAAACCTCTTTCTGTTATAATTGTAATGCTATCTTGTTTAATAATAACATTGCCAATTAATTCAACATTATTGTCTGATATGTACTGAATAGCTTTGTTACAGGTAATAACAACTTTGCCTTGAGTTATAACTACATTGTTATAAATTTCTCTTATTATTTTTCCGTCTACTTTTTTACCAACTAGACTGTCTCCAATAACCTGTATAGTACTATCGTTAGTTTGTCCTTTAACGGATATTGTAATAACAAATAAAAAAAGAGAAATATTTTTAATTGAAATTCTCATTTACCATTAGTAGAATCAGTTTTTGAAATATAAGTAATATTATAAACTACATAATTTTGTAAATCCTGGTCTGATATAAATCCATAACCTTTAATTGTTTCAGTCTTTGAAACTATAGTAACAAATTTATCAGAGAGTATTTTTTTATCTTTATCTCTAAATAATAATTCATCTGTTGTAACAACAGTTCCACTGTCACTAACAGCAACAACACTGTCAATTGCGTAAAGGTCTTTTGTTACATCATCTACCCTTCCTCTTTTAGATGTAATTACACTTGTAATCTTAAAATCATGATTATAAAAATTCACTTTAACATTATCGTCCATTAAGGTTTCTTGTCCTTTTTCAAATACCCTTAGATGTCCTGCATAAAGAATTGCTTTTGTAATTCCAGAATCACTGAATATCACTTTTGAATTCCAACTTTCTTGTGAAGGCAGATTTTTCACATCAAGTGATAAATCAATTGTTGGTTTTACTTTGGGATCGTTACAACTTGAAGAGGTAAATAATAATATCAAAAAAAAATATAATGACTTTTTCATCTGTGTCGAAGACCGAGATTTATAAGATCGTGCAAGTGAATCATACCAACTGGTTTTGTGTTTTTATTTATTATTATTAAGGAAGTAATTTTATAATTTTCCATTTGCTGTAGGGCAAAAGATGCTAAATAATCTTGCTGCAAAACTTTTGGATCGGGTGACATTATGTCTTTTGCTTTTAGACCATTAATGTTTAACGATTTTTCCAAAAGCCTTCTTAAATCTCCATCAGTAATTATTCCTTTTAATATACCTTTTTGATTTACTACACAAGTTGCTCCTAATCTTTTAGAAGTGATTTCCAAAATTGCATCTTTTATTAAAGCATTTTCACGAACGATTGGCACATTATCCCCTCTTATCATTATTTCACTTATTTTTAGAGATAATCTTTTCCCTAAACTTCCTCCGGGATGTAAGTATGCAAAATCTTCTGCTGTAAATCCTTTCTTTTGCAATAATGCAACTGAAAGTGCATCACCTAAAACTAAGGTTGCAGTTGTCGATGAAGTTGGCGCTAAATCATGTGGACAAGCTTCTTCAGTATTACCTATATTTATAAATATGTCGCAAGTGTGAGCTAAAGTTGATTTTTGATTAGAAGTGAGAGCAATAAGTACTACTTTTAATCTTTTAAACATTGGTAAAAGGTTTACAATTTCTTCTGTCTCTCCACTTTTTGAAAGTAAAATAACAACATCATCTTTCCTTACCATTCCAAGGTCACCATGAAGTGCGTCGGTGGGGTGTAAATAAATTGCAGCAGTTCCTGTCGAATTTAAAGTTGCAACAATTTTCCTTGCAATCAAACCGGATTTACCCATTCCGGATAAAACTACTCTGCCTTTTGAATTATAAATTACATCAACTGCTTTTGCAAATTGTGCATTTATACTTTTAATAAGATTTTGAACAGCTGTTGTTTCTATTCTTATTACTTCTTTTCCGGCTTGAATTATTCTGTCAACAGTCAATAATCTTACTCCTAACTTTTACATTCAAATATTAACAACTTTAATACTCAAAATAAAGATTAAATTAGAGAAATGAAGTTATAATCAATAGTTTTTAACAGCTTTATCAATTTTTTGTACTTCAATAAGTAATTTTTTTAATTCTGATAAAGGCAATTGAGAAGCTGCATCGCTTAAAGCTTTAGATGGTTCCGGATGAACTTCTAAAAACAATGAACTTATACCTATTGCAATAGCCGCTTTTGTCAATGGTAAAATAAATTTAGGATTACCTCCGCTTTTTTCTCCATCGCTTGGAATTTGGACTGAATGCGTTGCATCCATCACAACAGGATAATTCAAATCTTTCATAATTACCAAACCCTTCATATCAACAACTAAATTATGGTAACCAAAACTTGCACCTCTTTCAGTTAATAAAATTTTATTGTTACCTGTAGCTTTAATTTTACCGGAGACATATTCCATATCTTCCGGAGCTAAAAACTGACCCTTTTTAATATTTACAATTTTTTTAGAATTTCCGGCAGCAATTAATAATTCAGTTTGACGACATAGAAAAGCAGGTATTTGTATAATATCAGCAAAATCTTTTACTTGATTTATATCTTCAGGTGAGTGAATATCTGTTAAAATAGGAAGATCAAATTCTTTTTTTACATCTGATAAAATATTTAAAGCTTCGTCTCCTAATCCAGAAAATGAAACCACACTTGTTCTGTTTGCTTTTTTGAAACTTGCTTTAAATATAAAAGGGATTTTTAATTCAGAAGTTATCTTTTTAATTTGTTGTGCAGTATGAAAAATCATTTTTCTATTTTCTACCACACAAGGTCCGGCAATTAAAACAAAAGGATTTTTATTGGATATTTTTATATTATTTAAATTGATGGTCAATGGTTTTTAACCTACAAAATATGATAAACGGTTTTTTATTCTTTCTAAATTTAGTTAAAAAATAATATATTAATTACCAGCCGTAAGTTAATATATAACTTAAAAGCTTGTCTAAATATAAATAAATCAATTAACTTATTGAAAATATTATATCAATAAGAAATTAAAAAAAGTATAATTATGACTATAGTAAATAAATTAATAAAATATTTTATATTTATTATTTTATTAATTTTTTCAGCTCAGCTTTTTGCTCAAGTAGATCAAACCTGGGATGCATCCAAATTAAAACTTGCCATAAAAAAATTAAATGTTTTGGGGAGTGTACTCTATATTGCTGCACATCCTGACGATGAAAACACTGCTTTTCTTGCTTACGCCTCAACTGGAGAATTACTTGAGACAGGATATTTATCTTTAACAAGAGGCGATGGTGGACAAAATCTCATCGGAACAGAGCAATCAGATTTATTAAGCATTCTAAGAACCAAAGAATTATTAGAAGCACGAAAAATTGACGGTACAAAACAATTTTTTTCAAGAGCAATAGATTTTGGGTATTCAAAAAATGCAAAAGAAACTTTAGCTCTTTGGGGTAAAGAACATATCTTATATGATGTGATTTGGACAATAAGAAAATTCAGACCGGATGTTATTGTAACAAGATTTCCCGGGACCGGAGAAGGAGGACATGGCAATCATACTGCATCAGCAATTCTTGCAAAACAAGCATTTAAATTAGCCGCAGATTCAACTGTTTTCCCTGATCAACTTAAATATGTTAAACCTTGGCAGCCCAAAAGAATTATGTGGAACGCTTGGCTGCCATTGCTTCAAAAAAGAAATGAAGACACGAATAAATTAGTCTCAATCGATTTGGGTGCTTTTAATCCATTGTTGGGGTTATCATATACAGAAATTGCAGCTTTAAGCAGAAGTATGCACAAAAGCCAAGGGTTTGGTGCATCAGGTAGAAGGGGAACATCTTTGAATTATTTTCAAAATATAGATGGAAGCAATCCTACCTCAACTATGTTTGATGGAATTGATATGACCTGGAACAGACTTAAAGGAGGAAAAGAGATTAGTGAAATTCTTGATAAAGCTTATAATAGCTTCATCCCTGAAAAACCCTACCTCATAATTCCATTATTGTTTGAAGCATTTGGAAAAATGGGAAAAATAGAAGATGATTATTGGGTAAATGTAAAGAAAGAAGAATTAAAGGAAGTAATTAAAAATGCAGCAGGTATCTGGTTGGAGGCAAATGCAGATGATTATTCCGCTGTCCCTGGTGAGGATGTAAAAATAAGTGCAAGAATTGTAAACAGATCACCGTTTGAAATTAAATTGGATAAAATAAATTTCCCATTTGAAAAAAAACCAACTATTGTTAATCAGGTTTTAACAAATGGTAATATTAAAAATGTTGATAAAATAATTACCCTTCCAACTGATATAGATTATACTCAACCATATTGGCTAAAGAAAGAACACACACAAGGATTATATAATGTAGATGATAAAAAATTAATTGGTATGCCTGAAAGTAATTCTCCATTAAATGTTAATTTTATTTTATCCTTTAACGGTTTGGAGCTTAGTTTCTCAGAACCTGTGCAGTTTGTTTGGACTGATCCTGTTCAAGGAGAAAAATACAGACCATTTGAAATCAGACCTGTTGTGTCAATTAATTTAGATAAAAATGTTCTTCTATTTCCAAATGATAAAAAGAAAGAAATTAAAATTACCTTAAAAGCTAACATAAATAATTGCAATGGCTTTTTGAATTTTAATTTGAATAATGGATGGATAATAACCCCAAATGAATTAAAATTTAATTTGGAAAAAAAATATGATGAGAAAGTTTTAACATTTACTATCACTCCACCAAAGATTAGTTATGAAGCTCAACTATTGCCACAAGCTGTAATTAACGGAAAAAAATATGACCAACAAATAGTTTCCATAAATTATAATCACATTCCAATTAGAACTCTTTTCCCAAAAGCAGATTTAAAATTAGTTAAACTAAATATTAACAAAGTAATTAATAATATTGGTTATGTAATGGGACCAGGTGATCTGATACAAAATTCACTTGAAACATTAGGCTATCATGTAAAATTATTAAACGATGATGAAATCTCTAAATCAGATTTAAGTGGGTTTGATGCAATAATCGTTGGAATAAGAGCTTATAATACAAGAGATGTTTTATCAAAAAGTAACCAACAACTTTTAAATTATGTAAAAAATGGCGGTACACTGTTAGTTCAGTATAATAATAACATCAGATTAAAAACAAAAGATATTGGGCCCTATCCTTTTGAAATCTCTCACGACAGAACGACAGAAGAAAATGCAAATATAAATATTCTAGATGCATCAAATCCTATATTATCTTTCCCAAATAAAATTACTCAGGAAGATTTTAAAGATTGGATACAAGAAAGGGGACTTTATTTTGCTGATATTTGGGACAGTAATTATACTACACCAATTTCAACTCATGATACGGACGAACCTGAATTAAAAGGTGGTTTACTTTATACTAAATTTGGTAAAGGTATTTTTATCTATACCGGTTATTCATTCTTTAGACAATTACCTGCTGGTGTACCCGGAGCTTTCAGATTTTTTGTAAATTTGCTTTCAGCTGGAAAAGCTAAATAAACACTATGACTACCAACAAAAAAATAAATGATATGGAAAAGCCACCAATCTTTAAATCGTGGAGAGGATGGTATTTTTTAGTTATTGGTAACCTGACATTTTTAATTCTTCTTTTTTATTTATTTACAAAAATATTTGAATGAGATCCCTTGACTGGATAATACTTTGCGGCACTCTAATGTTTATTGTTGTCTACGGAGTTTGGAAAGGCAGAGGCAGCAAGAACATGAAAAGTTATGTTCTTTCAAACAATGATATGAAATGGTACACTATTACTATTTCTATTATGGCAACTCAGGCTAGTGCTATAACATTTCTTTCTACACCCGGGCAAGCTTATGTAGACGGAATGAGATTCGTTCAATTTTATTTGGGTTTGCCAATTGCAATGATTATACTTTCAGTTACTGCTGTCCCTCTCTACCATAAATTAAAAGTCTATACTGCATACGAATTTCTTGAAAACAGATTAGACTTAAAAACAAGAATTCTTGCTGCTACACTTTTTTTGATGCAAAGAGGTTTAGCTGCCGGACTAACTATTTACGCTCCTTCAATAATTTTATCAATGCTGCTTGGATGGAATATTTATTGGACTAATTTAATTATTGGAGTACTTGTAATAATTTATACTACTTCAGGAGGTGCAAAAGCTGTCGGGTGGACCCAATTCCAACAGATGATAATTATTTCTCTTGGTATGTTTGGTGCATTTTATATGATCTTGTATTTAATGCCTGACAATGTTTCTGTATTAGATTCTATTAAAGTTGCCGGAAAAATGGGTAAACTTAATGCAATAGATTTTTCTTTTGATCTAAATAATAGATATAGTTTTTGGTCTGGTTTACTCGGAGGTTTGTTCCTTCAGTTATCATATTTTGGTACTGATCAATCCCAAGTACAAAGATACTTAACAGGCGAGTCAGTAAAACAAAGCAGGTTGGGTTTACTTATAAACGGAATTGTAAAAATACCGATGCAGTTTTCAATTTTGTTTATAGGTGCGATGTTATTTGTGTTTTATCAATTCTCTTCTCCCCCACTTTTCTTTAATCCGGTTGAAGAGACTAAAATAATACAAAGCATACACGGGCCAGATTATTCTGCATTGCAAGATAAATTTAAATTAGTACAAGCAGAAAAGAAAGATGATGTTTTTAATTTGATAGATGCTATGCACAAAGATGATAAGGTTAAAGTTGAAAACATACAATCAAAACTTGATGTTTCTGAAAGTAAAATTGCTTCACTACGGAATGGTGCTAAATCTCTAATAAAGAAGAATGATTCTAAATCAGATACGAACGACACTAATTACATCTTTCTGAATTTTGTTTTGAATTTTCTACCTGTTGGGTTAATTGGTTTGGTACTTGCTGCAATTTTTTCTGCATCAATGTCATCAACTTCTTCAGAGATAAATTCACTTGCATCAACAACCGTCATAGATTTGTACAAAAGACTTTTCAAAAAAGATGCATCTGAAAAGCATTATGTTTTTATCTCAAAATCCGCTACTGTTTTTTGGGGAATTATTGCAATTCTTTTTGCACAATTTGCAAATAAAATGGGTTCTTTAATTGAGGCTGTAAATATTTTAGGCTCACTTTTTTATGGAACTATCCTCGGAATTTTTCTTATTGCTTTTTATTTAAGGAAGGCTAGTGGAACTGCAACATTTTATAGCGCTATTATTAGTGAAATAATAGTCGTGTTCTGTTTTATTTTTACAGGAATTTCATTCCTTTGGTATAATGTTATTGGCTGTATGCTGGTAATATTACTCGCCCTGATTATTGATTATTTCTTTTTGAAGAAACAACTCACATAAAATTAATATCATTTCGGTCTTGAAATAGTCTCTAACAATTAAATGAGATCGCCATTCCCGGCCAGTGTAAGGATAGCGATGACACTCTTCTAATGTCATTCCAGTTCCGTCTGCCTTCGAGGCAAGCTTGAGCCGGAATATATTAAATAAAGAAGATTTCGAAAAAAATTTGTAATGACAATGATAATACCTCTTCTATTTTTTATTAGAATTAAATTATTAAATTCTATATGAAGATTTTATTAAAAAGGAAATAATAATTGGATCTCGATCGTAAATCCCAAATAATAAAAACAGCTGTGAAAAGATTTGCAAGACATGGTTTGGGGAAAACTACCCTGGAAGAAATTGCAGGTGACCTAAGAATAGGCAAAGCAACTATTTACAATTATTTCACTTCCAAAGAAGAATTGTTTTATAAGTCCTTAAATTGGGACTCTAATATTATTTTGGAAGACATTAAAAATATTTTTAGCAATGCAGATAACACTTTTGAATATAATTTTATCCAATATTTTAATTACAAAACCACCATGCTTGAAAAATATAAACTGATTTATGATTTGACAATCCTTCTATTTCAGGATTCAACCCACGAGAAAGAAAAAGAAATATTAAAGAATATGCTAAATGAAGAAGAAAAAATTGTTCAAACTGTATTAACTAACGAACTAAAGAAAAATAAAAAAACTGTAGGGATTAAATCTGTAAGAAATATTGTACTAACAAGCTGGGGGTTGACCTATTCCAATCAATTAAATATGATAAAAGATGAGGGTAAAGAATTAAAGTTAGATGAGATTGCTTTAGGTATGTTAAATAATATATAAAGGAAATTTATATTATGTTCTTATTTTCCTTCGAGAAAATTTTTAAATCTGTTATTATCAGGGGTCACACTCGTACCGTGACACTAATATTTTACACTAATGCAGATTAATCATATTTCATACTACTGTCACGATGTGACCGTAGCAGCCAGGGAATTTAGTTCTTGATTATTTTTTGATATCTGAAGTTAAGATTTTTCTCCCGTCGACTGACGGATTAAGTGTGACAATTGATATGAGATTCCTGCTTTAGCGGGAATGACGAATGTGAAATATTAATAAATAGCTTCTCTGATTTTTGCACTTACATAATCCATAACCCATACAACAAGTGCTATCATTAGAACTATAAGTCCTACCTCATGCCATCTTGCAAGACCCTGGTACTGCATTAACATTGTACCAATACCGCCACCGCCTACAAGACCTATAATTGTTGCCATTCTTACATTTATATCCCATCGGTAAATTGTAAAGGATAAAAAAGGTAAAACTATCTGTGGAACAACAGCATACCAGACAACCTGTACTTTATTTGCACCTGTAGCAGTAATTGCTTCTACGGGTCCTTGTTCAATTCCTTCAATCGCTTCAGAATATAGTTTTGCATTTGATGCAATTGTGTGAACAAGTAAAGCTATCATTCCGGCAAATGGACCAATACCAACCCATACAGAAAATATTATTGCCCAAATAAGAGGTTCTATAGAGCGGATAAAATTTAAGACTAATCTTAAAACATAGTATACAGCAAAAGTAAATTTGCTGCTCTTCATTAAATTTCTTGCAGTAAAAAAACTAAGCAATAAAGTAATAGGAATTGATATAAGTGTAGCAAGTAAGGCTATATAAATTGTTTCTATCATTGCAAAAAGTGCATCGTCAAAAATTCCAAATTCAGGTCTGAACAAAGCACCAAAAAGTCTTTCAGCTCCTTGCAGTCCTTCGGAACTAAAAAGATCAACAATAGAAAGTTTTGTTATTATCCATCCGGCAATAAATGTAATGTTAAATAAGAACCACCCGAATATTTCGACGGTCCATTTAGTAACTTTATTATTTTTGGCAACCCCAAATAATTTACATGAAATTGAAGTGCGAGTGAAAGTCCAACAAACACTAATTACAACTGAGATAATAAATACTAAAAGTATTCCTTCCCAACTAAAAGGAATATCTCTCAAATCAAGAATAAATTTGTAATAAATTGCCCGCTGAACAACTAATACAGAATAAAAAACAAAAAAGATATCCAAGAAAATTGCTTTAATAAAATTAACTCTTCTTTCAACTTCTTTATTCTGTCTTATTATATCTAATGGAGATTGATTTATTTCATTTGTAGTTCTCATCTAATTTCAACCTCTTCAGCTTCATCACCGTAAATTGTTTTAAACCATTCTTCATTTATTTCTTTTGGCTGTCCTTCATAAATTATTTCACCGGCTTTTAATGCTATGACTCTTGTTGCATATCTTCTTACCAAACTTAGAAAATGAAGATTGCAAATTACTGTTGTACCAAATTCTTTATTTACTTTTTCAAAAAACTGCATTACTGAATTTGAAGTTGCCGGATCAAGTGATGCAACAGGCTCATCGGCAAGTAAAAGTTTGGGACTCTGCATTAAACTTCTTGCAATTGCAACCCTTTGCTGCTGCCCACCGCTAAGTGAATCAGCTCTTTCATCTGCTTTTTCTCTTATTCCCACAATCTCAAGACTTCTGTAAGCTTCATCATATATTTCTTCTGAAAAATTACCAAATATGGAGTTTAAAGTTTTTAACTGCCCAAGTTTACCGGAAATAACATTTTTAAGTACTGAATGTCTGTTAATCAAATTAAAATGTTGAAAAACCATTCCAATTTGTGTTTTAACTTTTCTTAGTTCTTCGCCGGTTACATGTGTTACATTTTCACCTAAAAATTCCACTGTTCCGGCAGTTGGTTCAATCAATCGATTGATGCATCTTAAAAGTGTAGATTTACCGGAACCGCTAAGTCCTATTATTACAAGAAACTCACCTTTTTCCACTTCAAAGTTTATACCTTTTAATGCGTGAGTTCCGTTTTTATAAATCTTGTGTAAATTATTAACTTTTAAAATCATTTTTTCTTTACAATTTTTTCAAATGAAATATTTTCTTTTTTAAGCAGTGCACGAAGTCCATCATAATCACTGTCTTTGGTTTTAATTAAACCCCTTATATCATAAATATCATATAGAGCTTTTGCACCTTCGGGAGTACTTACATATTTAAGTACTGCTTCAATAATTTTTTCTTTAATTTTTTCAGGCATATTTTTTCTGAATACCCAAGGGTCATTAGGAATACTTTCAGTATATCCAATAATTTTTACTTTTTTTTCCACATCAGGAAATTGTTTAAGTACGCGCATTCTTGCATCCAAAATTGCACCCGTCTCAGGATCTGGAGGTGCTGAATATGTTGCCCCTGCATCCACTTGCTTTTGATACACCATTGTTACAACATTATCGTGTCTCATAGCAAAAGCAGTTTCACCAGGATGTATACCGTGCCTATCCAGTAAAGCTTTTGGTAAAATATAACCTGAAGTAGAGGACGGATCTACATAAGCCATTTTTCTTCCATCAATTTGTGAGATACTGTCTATACCGGAATCTACATTAGCAATAATTTGTCCTTGATAACTAGTTTCATTACCATCTCTTACAATTCTAAGTCTGGCTTCAGCACCGTATTTTGCATGTGCCATTAAATAAGAGAAAGTATTTATACTTGCAATATCTGCTTTACCAGAACCGAATGCTTCCACTACAGCTACAAAACTTGCAGGAACAGCAGTTGTGTAAAAATATCCGGTTTCTTTTTCTAGAAAGTCGGTAAGTTCTTTTGCATTGAATGAAATTCTTTTAGCATCGACAGAAGGAGTAAAATATATTTTAACGGGATTTGATCTTGAACCTAGAGCACCCTCATTCAGTTCTTTAACAGATGAGAACACAATAAAAATTAATAATGGTGAAAGATAAATTAAATACTTCATAAAGAATTTTTAATTGTTTAGTAAATATGTGTATAAGTTTTTTTTTACACAAACTTTATACTAAATAATACTTAATCAAAAGAATATTATTCCTCTGTTTTTTTAATTATCGTCACTTAGTTTAAATACAGGTAGACGAATTCCCCAAATGATGGCTAAAGCTCTTAAAATTACTACCGTAATTATTCCTAATAAGGCAGAATATAAATTTGGAATGTCTACAAATTCAGCCAAAAGGTAAACAATTGAACCTGAAATTGCAGCGGTGGCATAAATATCTCTTTTCAAAATCAAAGGAATCTCAGCACTTAAAACATCTCTTAAGACACCACCGGCGGTTCCCGTAATTGTACCCATAATAATAATTAATATTGGATGAAGGCCTGCACTTTCAGCAATTTGTGTCCCTGTAATTGTAAAAAAGGCCAAACCAATTGCATCAGCAATTAGGAGAGCATTAAATGGTGGTTTATTAAATCTGACATAGAACAATGTAAAAACTGAAGCAATAATGATAATCAATACATAGGTTGGGTCTTTAATCCAAAAGATTGGGTGATGTCCAAGGAGAACATCTCTAATAGTTCCCCCTCCAATTGAAGTTACAATAGAAATAACAATTACACCAAGCAGGTCCAATCCTTTTCTTCCGGCAGATAAAGCACCTCTTATTGCAAAAACTGCAACTCCTAGAAGGTCAAACAGATATAATACTGAATCTAAATTTTGGAATAACATTGAAAACTAGTCTATTTAAATTTAGTTTATAAAATAATAATGTTTATTTAATTTTAATCTATTGATAATAATTATTATTAAATATAATTTTGATAAGGTATTTTATGGAAATTATATGATTATTATTTCCTTTTATATTATATCTGGCAATTCTAAAAACATTTCTATTTTATTAAAAAATAAAAATTCAATGTATTTTAAATATATTAAGAAAGGTTGTGATGAAAACAATCAAAATAATATTATGCTTATTAATAGCTAATACATATATATTCGCACAAGAATTATATGTAAATAAATTTATTGGCAAATCAATTAATGATGTCTTAAAAGTATATGGTAATCCAGTACATAAAGATAACAGCATTCCATCTATGGTAAGTTGGTTTTATCAAAGTAAAGATAAAAGATATGTGTTTGTTTCAGATAAAAACGGTATCATTCAATCTGAAGCTAGTGTTTATTATTCATCAATAGAAAGTGCAAAGGCAATTTTAGATAAATTTATTTCTAATTCTGTTAAGGAAGGCTATACGGTTGACACATTATTAGCCAATGAATTCCATCTGCACATTCAAAATATTGATACAGATCTTTCGTTGATTGTAAATAAGAATTCAAATAAAATAGCAATAAATATTAAAGCTAGAAAATGTGCAGATTAAATTTAAGATATAATGTTTTCATTATATCTTAAATCTTAAAAGATCAATGGGTGTATTTTTTAAAATCCATTCTTAGCAGATTTTGAAAATGGTGTACTCCAGTTTCACACTCTACTGAAAATCTTCCTTTATTGTATGTAATTGAAGAAACGCCTTTCTGTACTTTTTCACAAATTTCTATGTCTTCATTTTGTATTTTATCACTTGTCAAAATGTCTTCTTTAATACTTTTCAAACCTGGTTTAGATTTTATATCATCATAAAAATAATCGAAAACAACCAAAGTTTCTTTCTCTGTTATTGGAATTATTTGATTTGTCTGCAATCGACCAGGCATAATATTCAACATAAGATTAGGATATATGAAATAATAAAAAGCACCACCTTCACCTCTATAAAAATTCTTCTCACTATTTATTGGACTGTACTGTAGGGAATATAAATCAAACACTTCTGTTTCATATTTTTGGTAATCCA
>PFVA01000257.1 GCA_002790365.1 Ignavibacteriales bacterium CG_4_9_14_3_um_filter_30_11 | reverse complement strand
TGTAATTACAACAAACTTCCAAGGCTGCATATTTGCACCGCTTGGTGCTGTACCAGCAGCAAGCAAACAATTTTTAATTACATCTAATGGAATACTTTTGGAAGAGAAATCTCTAATAGTTCTTCTCTTTTTAATTTTATGATAAAATTCTTCAGATTGCTTTAGCATATCCTCTTCGGACAATGATTCAAATTCTGTATAATGTATAAATTTTGGTTTGAACATAAATTAATAAATATTATGCTGAAAATTTTTCTTTAAGTTTTTTCATACCTGCTTGGTCTCCAATTATAGTAAGTCTATCACCTTTATTAATCATTGTATTACCTCTTGGAACAATTATTTTATCGTCTCTTCTCAACCAAATAATTAAACAGCCTTCGGGAATATTTAAATCAATTACTTGTTTTCCAATAATATTTTCACTTGAATTATCTTTGCCAACTTCTAAAAGCATATATCTTTCTTCGTTTAATATTGCTTCTCTTATTTGATGATCATCTTTGGCATTTATCCAATCACCATTAAAACTTTCCTGATCAACTCTTTCTGCAATTTGTGCTAATATTCTTAAATGTTGAGCCGGATCACTTTCAGGACTTACTAGAAAAAATACAGCTTTTACTATTTCATCTTCTTCTTTAAAATCTGTAAGAGGATTATTTAATTTTATATGAACTCCGTCAATACATCTAACTAAAACAATTTCTGTTCTTTTAAATCCCTTCAATCGAAGATGAGGTAATGCAATATCATGAGTCACCGGTGTTGCACCAATTCTAGTTCCTTCTAAAAATAATTTAGATATTTCTTCCGAAGTATGATTAACAAATTTACAAAACCATTGTGAAGCAATATCAACTAAATCATTAAATTCTGACTTTTGTTTTAAATCTATTACATGACTTCTTGCAATTATGTGATCAAAAGGATCATCTGCTCTAAGCCCTTTTTCTTTTAGTATACCTCTTAATTCAGTATCTAATCCACCATAACGAGCTTTACCAAGTCTTTCAAAAATATGATAGATTGCTCCGTTACGAATTACTTTATCTTTAGCATAATTCCAATACCAAATTGTACCGAGTATAACAAAACTTAAAATAAATATTATTGGCAGCCAGCCCATCACAACTATTAACGCCACTGAGGAAATCATACCAATTATTTGTAAATATGGATAAAATGGAGATTTAAAACCCGGATCATAAGAATCTATTTTACTTTCCCTCATTATAATTACAGCTAAGCAGACTAAACCAAACATCATTAGTTGAAAAGAACTAGCTAATTTTGCAATCTTAAGAGGATTAAAGACAACCAATATTAAAATTATAATTGATACAGTTGAAACAATTGCTAATGTTGGAGTTCCTCGTTTATTTATTTTATTAAAAAAATTGGGAAAAATTTTATCTCTACTCATTGCAAGTGGATATCTTGAGGCGCTCATTGTACCAGCATTAGCGACTGAAACAAAAGCAAGTAATGCTGCTATGGTTACTAAAATAGCTCCAGTATTCCCAAAAAGCTTTTTGGCTGTTGAGGCTACTGGTGTTAAGTTGCCTGATAGTTCACTCATTGGTAGAACCCCTACCATTATAATAGTTCCAAGTACATAAATTAAAAAAACAGTTCCTAATGAAAGATAAATACCAAGTGGAATATTTCGTTCTGGATTTTTTACTTCTTCTGATAATCCCACGACTTTCATTACACCTACATAACTAAAATAAACTAAGCCTGCTGTTGCAAAAATAGAAGATGAACCTGCATTAAAAAAATTCTTAAAATGAACTTGGTTTAACTCCGGAATTCCCAATGAAATAAATCCAACTAAAATTATAAGTAAGCCAGTAACTAGAATTACCTGTAGCTTACCGCTTTTTTTAGCACCTACAATATTTAAACCTCCAATTAAAATTGCAAACGATATTGCAATAGGAACAATTGGGAGATCAGAATAGAAAATTTCCAGATAAGCCCCCATTCCTATAAGAGCAAAAGCAATTTTTAAAATTAGAGCCATCCAGGTTCCTATTCCTGCTATGGTCCCTATCATCGGACCTAATGAACGATCTATAAAATAATAAATACCTGCAGCTCTTGGCATAGCTGTAGCTAATTCTATTTTGCTAAATGTAGCGGGTAAAGTTGCAATAGCAGCAATCATATATGCTAAAATCATAGCAGGACCTGCCTGTTCAGCTGCCAGTCCAGGTAATAAAAAGAAACCACCACTTAAAGTAGTACCGGTAGATATTGCATATACATCAAGTAATTTTAATTGTTTTTTTAGCATAAATATTATTTGCCTTTATTTATTAGGTGGCCAATATTCAACTAGATTTCCATCGAGATCATAAAAATAATAAGATATTGCATTCATCCATTCAAATTCTATGGGACCATAAATCTTTACATTTGAATTTTTAAGTTTTGATAAAACAGATTCTAAATTCAGTCTATTAACTTCTATTGCAAAATGTACACTCCCCCACCTTTCACCTTTAGGAAATGGAGAGTGTTCTTCAAAAAGTAATTTACCTTTATGCAATGCCAGCCTGGATGATTTCTCCTTTTCACATGTCCAAAACCAAGCCCATTCATTTGCAATTTCTGTTTGAAGATAAAGCCCTACAACATCTTTATAAAAATCTGCTGATTTTTTTACATCTTCAACTATCAAAACTATTTCAGATATACCTTTATGCATTTTTTGTTAGTGATATGATTAAAATGTGTTAGTACAATATAAAATAAATTATTTGTGTTACAAAAAAAATAGTTTAAGGTATAATCAACTTTATAAAAAATCTACTATGCTTTAACTATTTCTGAATCTAAAAAAATATTAGAGGTCTCTAATTTTGAAGGAAGTAATTTATATAATGATGGAGGAATGCTAATATCTGCTAAAAATAATTTCTTAATATTTTTCTTGTTTTCTTCTATTTGCATCCTGTCTTTTGGTAAAGCAAGTGTCAAGACAGCATCTGTTATGAAATAAATTTTGTAAAACTTTTTAATATTGAGGTCTAATCCGGCAGGAACATCCAATGATAATTTTTTAGTGTTTATCTTGTTTGTATATTCTATTATATTTCTAACATCACCACTTGGTTCTCCCTTTAAGCTATAACCTACTAGCCCTTCAATTATTGAATCAGGTGAAAAATGTTTATGTATATTTTTAATTTCGAATAAATCTAATTCCATATTTTTGATTAAAATTTGATTCTTATCTAATATGTTAAGTAAATTTTCCATGCGAAATTCTTGAATAATGATTTTTGTGGCGTAACTTTTTGTATGCACCAATAAATCGCTCAATTTAGGTCTTTCTCATTTTTCCATTTATTTTAAGGAAAGATTTGATGAATTTTTATAACTCAAATTCCTATTTACACAAACTATTTTACAGACTCTTAAAAGGCAATAATATATGGCTCGTTCTCATTGTTATGACAAATTTAACTCCTATCCAAGCCCAAACAACTATTCAATTGCCTGCAAATATACAGGTTGACACCATCCCCCGAGCATGGCGAGGGTATAACCATACTGCTAATAGTCTTAAAAGTTGGCATGACAACCTTGATTTTAATGTAGCATTTCCTCAACTTAATCCAGGTGTCATTCGTTGGCCTGGTGGTAATTTTGGAAACAACTATAATTGGGTAGAACAGTTGAACAATCCTAATGTATTTAACCTTAAAAATGTGGTTTCTTATCTTCAAGACTTTAATACCACTTTGCAGGTGGTCGTTAATTTTGGCAATGGTTCTGCTTCAGAGGCAGCCGAGTTTGTCCGGTTTTGCAACAGTCCTTTGTCTCAGTATACACAGATGCGTAATGACTTGCTTGGTAATTCTTCGCCTATCAATGTGAAATACTGGGAAATAGGCAATGAGAGTACTGATCCATGGACTTTTGGCTGGTCGTGGATGGGTTTTCAGGATTTTGTAAGATTCAGATCAGGTGAGCTGCTAAAACCCATTGTGAAAAGAGAAATAGACAGTTTGTATTATTACGGAGGAAGTTTTTTCAGGGAAGGGTGGGTGACAGAAATCGGTGGATTGGATAAACAAACAGCTATTCTGGGCGATACAAAGTTTTATCCTAACCCCGCCGGGACTTCAGATACCATTGTGGTAAAATATCCTCTCTTGGATGTCAATAATCCATCATAGGTAAGAGTATATCGAACCCCAAATTTTGATACTAATTGGGCAGCAAATACAGCTACACAACAGCAACTTTATGATGGGATATCAGACCCCTTAAATATACTATCCCCTTCTGAGTACACCTACACAGACACACATGTAATAGTATTCCCTACAGGCGGCATTCAGGCAAACGATAACATATTAATAGAGTACAATAGTATTGATCATGATGGTGCCTTTGCATTTAGGGATTCCATGAAGGCAGCCGACCCCTCTATCGAAGTAGGTTATAATGTTAGTGTGGACAGTCTTGAAAACATCACTGTTTTTCGTACCGATTTTTCCAACAGTCCGCCAGACTTTATGATAAGTCATCCTTACTCTACCGCACTTAATATTCCATTGATAGAGAATAGATTATTTTCTGAAATTTCTTATGTTGCACAGTTAAAATTAAATGCTTTCATCAATGCACAACAAATGTGGAATCAACGAGAAACACTTTGGGGAATTCCTGTTCAGATAGGGCAAGCTCTAACCGAATGGAACAGTGCCCTTTGTGACAATTGTCCGGATCATCACCCTATAAGAGGTATTTCTAGCGGATTATACATTACAGACTTTTGGGCAAATATGTTTGAAAAGAGTATTCAAGACTCTATAGACTTACGCACAATGAATCATTTTGCACTGATCGCTTCGGGTACTAATTTTATCCATCTTTTTCACAACAACAATAGCGGAAACAATTTTACGGTAGGAGTGGAAGGAATTGCGACAAGAATGCTTATGGGGACCATAGGGAAAAATATGTTTCCAGTAACTATTTCAGGTGTTCCTTCTATTTCGGTGTTTATTAACTCTCAATTTGACTCACTAAATATTCCAGCCATTGAAGCTTGGGGAGGAACAACCCCCGATAGCCTTCTTATAAACCTTCTACTTATAAATCGGGATGATGTGAATCCATATCAGATTGACTTGAATATTCCTGTAAGTTGGCAGGCTGATACCATAACTACAGAACAATTATATGGTGATATAGATAATGATACTATTTTTACAAATAAGCAAGTAGATCCCATTACAGGCAATACCTACACTGTTTCCCTTCCCGCTTTTTCCATTACTTCCGTTAAAATACATCATCAAATAATACTCTCGGTAAATAAAGAAGAACTAAACAATTTTGCTCTTAATCAAAATTATCCTAATCCATTTAATCCATCAACAATAATTAGTTTTCAAATTCCTGCAATAAGTAATGTAAAATTAAAAATTTATGATGTGCTTGGCAGAGAAGTAACA
>PFVA01000139.1:23822-24241 GCA_002790365.1 Ignavibacteriales bacterium CG_4_9_14_3_um_filter_30_11 | reverse complement strand
TTTGTTATGGTCGTACGGTGACAAAACTGTATTATTAAAAAATATTTTATGCCTTGATTAGAAAGAGGTAACCAAGAAGGAAATTTTAATTAATGTCTGACAACAAACTAAAATTAATTAACACAGCAATATTATTAGCCTTTATTACAATTTTTTATAATTTAATTGAAGGTGTTGTCTCTGTTTATTTTGGTGCTTCTGATGAAACGCTTGCACTGCTTGGCTTTGGTGTTGACAGTTTTGTTGAAGTAATTTCAGGTATTGGAATCGCTCACCTTGTTCTAAGAATGAAATACGAAAAAGTTGATAACAGAGATAAACTTGAAATTATTGCTTTAAGAATTACTGGCTTTAGTTTTTTCCTGCTGACTGCAGGTTTGGTTATTGGTGGGATAATGAATATTATTCAAGATGTACAT
>PFVA01000139.1:9032-23783 GCA_002790365.1 Ignavibacteriales bacterium CG_4_9_14_3_um_filter_30_11 | reverse complement strand
CGGGAATAATAATTTCTTCAATTTCATTACTTACAATGTATATACTTATAAAATATAAAATAAAAGTTGGAAACGAATTAAACTCTGCCGCAATAATTGCCGATGCAAATTGTACAAAAACCTGTTTTAATCTGTCTATTGTTTTGCTTTTATCAAGTGTTTTGTATGAAATTTTTAAGATAAATTATATTGATGTTTTAGGCTCACTTGTAATTGCATATTATGCTTTCAAGGAAGGAAGAGAAGCATTTGAAAAAGCACGAACCTCAAAGATAGATCCGCATTGTAATTGTTGAAAAAAGAAAAACTTAAAAATCTTTGAAACGGTTCAAGTTAATAAGTCGTAGTTTATTAATAAATTGAAAAAGACACAACGGAAAAGAAATGATAACAAAAAAATCGAGAATAACAATTGAAATTAAAATTGACGCACCCAGAAATGTGGTCGGCAATTATGTAGATGATTTAAGTCAAATACCATCTTTTCATCCAACCGTTAAGAGGGTAGATTTATTGAGTGGAAAAAAGTATAGAGAAAAGGGAGTAAAATACCAATGTGTTATTCCAAAAGGCAATAAGGAATGGAGCTGTATTGAGGAAGTAACTGAATATGAAAAGGATAAAAGAATGGTCACGGTTAGTTATGGCGGTTCTGCGAATATAGAAAAATATTTACGAAATTTCACAAGTGAACTATTATTAACAGACAATCAAAATAATGGTACTATATTAACACTTAAAAATTATTATGAACCCGAAGGGCTAATAGGTAACATTATTAATATCTTTTTTAAATAGAAATTTAAAAAGCAGTTTTTAAAAACTTTTATTGGACTAAAGGAATTGATTGAAAAAGAATACAATCCAAATAGTGAATAATAAAACATATATAATTTTACCGGTGTAATAAAGGCACATATCCAACAAACCCCTCACTATTATCCAAAGTTTACTGGGGGAAGTGTTCAATTTTACCTCTGCTCAATTAAATTTGTTTTAATTAGCTTTATTTCTAACCCTACATTATGAAAAGAAAAGATAAGATTCAGCTTTTAAGAAGCGATCGAAAAATTCACAGAATTCTTAGTGCAACACTGTTTGTTCTGTTTTTAGTAGTAAAAACAAAATGAACCAATCTCTAATCCAGCTCATTTTTTCTCCTTTATATTTTATTGTAAAATAAAAATGTAACTTCCAAAGGAATCCTTTAGGGGAAAGTTAATTTCTTTATAAAAACTTTTTTAGTGACTTAAAATAGACGGCAAACTAAATTTAATTCCCCGGAGGATTTAACAATTCCTGATAATCTTCCTTCGTGTCAATATCCTGTAAAATTTCTTTGTAATTACAATCCCATATTTTTTTATTTACTTTAGTGTTATTACTAACCACTCTTAAATTTGAGTTTATATCTTCTTCTATAATTAATTCAGCCGTTTCTTTTTTAACTAAAATCGGGTGACCTTTTCTTTCATTATATTTAGGCTGTATCCAATTGTGTTTGTCATCAATATTAGTAATAAATTCTTTATAGAATACTTTTGGCAGTCCTGGCTGATCAACTTGATGAATTAAAAACCAATCCGAATTTTTGTTTTGTGATATCCCTTTTTGAATTGAACTAAACATCCCTTTATCAAAATTTTTGTTATAAATAATTAAAAATTTTTTATAATTGTTTATAGAAAGTTTTTCTTTTAATAACTGATTATTAAAACCGGAAACCACTACAATACTTTCACAAAAGGGATTTAATTTATTAATTATACATTCTATAAAAGTTGATTCTTTAAAAGGAGCTAAAGGTTTGAACATACCCAATCTTTTAGAATAACCGGCCGCTATTATTATACCATTAATATTCATTTACAATTAATTAAATTTTGCATTTAGAAAAATTATTCAACAATTTAATATTTATCTAATTAATAAGTTAATTTTTGTTGGGGACTAAATTATGAATAACGCATATATAATTGATGCAGTGAGAACACCTATCGGTAAATACGGGGGTGTTTTAAGTAGTGTAAGGCCTGATGATCTTGCAGCCCTTGTAATTAAAGAATTACTTAACAGAAACAAAGACATTGACGTTAATTTAATTGAAGATGTAATATTGGGATGTACAAATCAAGCGGGAGAAGATAACAGAAATGTTGCAAGAATGGCATCCCTTATAGCAGGTTTGCCTGTTGAGGTAGGTGGCGTAACAGTTAACAGATTATGTGCATCAGGTATGCAGGCTGTTATGGATGCAGCAAGAGCAATAATGCTTGGTGATGGGGATGTTTTTACAGCTGGTGGGGTGGAAAGCATGTCAAGAGCTCCGTTTGTATTCAGTAAATCAAAATCACCATTTGATAGAAATACTGAATTATATGATTCTACTATAGCTTGGAGATTTACAAATAATAAACTTGCTGAAAAATATTTCCCATATTCAATGGGAGAAACTGCTGAAAACCTTGCCGATAAATATAAAATTTCAAGAGAAGAGCAGGATTTGTTTGCTTTCAATTCACAGCAAAAATATAAATCTGCTTTTGAGGGTGGAAAATTTAAAGATGAAATTATACCTGTTCCTATCCCTCAAAGAAAAAAAGATGATCTAATCATTAATAAAGATGAACACCCCAGACCTGATCTAACACTTGAAAAACTTTCTTTACTTAAACCTGCATTTAAAAAAGACGGCTCAGTAACAGCAGGTAATTCTTCCGGAATAAACGATGGAGCTTCTGCACTTTTAATAGTTTCTGAAAATACAGTGAAAAAATTCAATTTAAAACCGATAGCAAAAATTGTGTCAATGGCAATTGCAGGTGTAGATCCGGCTTTTATGGGGGTTGGGCCAATACCGGCAACTAAAAAAGCATTAAAACGCGCCGGATTAAAAATTAATGATATTAATTTAATTGAACTTAATGAAGCTTTTGCCGTTCAAAGTATTGTATGTATTAAAGAATTAAACCTTGATAATAAAATTGTAAATGTAAATGGCGGGGCTATTGCTTTGGGACATCCATTGGGTTGCACCGGCGCTAGAATTACTACAACACTCCTGCAAGAAATGAAAAGAACTAAAAATTTAAAATACGGTTTGGCTACTTTGTGTATTGGTGTTGGTCAGGGTGCTGCAATAATTTTGGAAAAAGTCTAATTAAAAAATAGTGCTGCCAATGCTTTTTCCTCCGTCTATATGAATAATTTGCCCTGTAATGAAATCACTTTTTTCAGATAGCAAAAAAGATACCGCATTTGCAATATCAATAGGTTTACCCATTTTCTTTGTAGGTTGAGCATTAATTAAATCTTTCAAAACATTTTCAGATAAATTTTGCGTAAGTGGTGTGTCAATCAATCCAGGGGCAATTGCATTAACATTTACATTATATTTTCCCAATTCTAACGCAAGTACTCTTGTTAAACCAACAATACCGGCTTTAGAAGCCGTGTAATTCGATTGCCCTGCGTTGTTACCAAGCCAGGCTCTTGATGAAATATTTACAATTCTTCCATATTTTTGTTCTTTCATAATTTTTGCCGCTTCTTTGCACATCATCCAGGTACCTTTTAAATTTATATCAATTACCTTATCCATATCTTCTTTGGGCATTTTCCAAATAACATTATCTCTGATTATACCTGCATTGTTTACAACTGCATCTATTTTTTTTCTTTTAGAAATTATCATTGAATATAAATTTTGAATTTCCTCTTCTTTACTAATATCACATTTAACAAACAAAGTGTTTTTTACCAATTTTTCATCTGTATCAGTTATATCAGCAATAACTACAAAATAATTTTCTTCCAAAAGTTTATTAGAAATAGCTTTTCCAATGCCTTGAGTGCCCCCAGTAACAATAACAGTTTTATTTTCCATAATATTTTTTGTATTTAATTTTTAAACATTTATATTTTACTTTAAACTTAATAACTAAATTTTTTATTGCAAACAATAAAAATTTAAGACTTTGATGATTTGTATTTCAGACCAAATAATCTTATTATTGACTGAATAAAGAAATTTTTGTACAGTGTTTGTTCGTATTCTAATATTTAGAAACTAACTTTTAGACTAAGTGAAAACACAAATTCAAATAATAGAAAAATGCAAAGAGTTATCATTTGATCTTAACTTTACTGAAGCAAAAAAGTGGAAAGAAAAGGATAACAGCAGAGTTTTAGTCGGTTATATGCCGATCTATTTCCCTAGAGAAATTGTACACGCATTAAATGGTTTAGCTGTTGGTATTCTAGGTGCAGGCGACAGAAAGAGAATTATAAAAGGCGATGCCTTTTACCAGTCATATATTTGTAGAATACCTAGGGGAATAATTGAACTTGCATTAGATAAACACTTCGATGGTTTTGACGGATTTGTCTTTCCATCCATCTGCGATGTTATCAGAAATCTATCCGGAATGTTCCAGCTTTTAAATGTTGGTAAATTTGCCAGTTACTTTGATTACCCACAAAATTTCAATCCAAATATTGGTGGTGAATTTTATAAAAATGAACTTAAAAATTTAATCACTAATATTAAAAATATTAACAACACTGAAATTTCTACTGAAAAATTAAACCTTTCTGTAAAACTATTTAATAAAAACCGAAATTTAATCAACTCAATTTATGACATACGCCAGCGGTTTCCATGGCGTATATCGGCAGAAGAATTATACTATATAATTAGAGCAGGTATGGTTATGCCTGTTGAAGAACACAATGAAATTCTTGAATGTGTTAATGAACTAATTCAAGAAGAAACCGGAGAACCGATGGATAAAATAAGAGTAATTGTTTCCGGTTCTTTTTGTGAACAACCACCCATCAGTTTAATTAAAACTATAGAAATGGCTGGCTGCTATGTAGTTGATGACGATTTTCTTATCGGTTCCAGGTGGATTGAAGGAGATGTTGAAGAAGACACAAAAAATCCTATTGATGCTTTAGTGAATGCATTTTTGACTAAAAGTACTTTTTCATCTTCCGTTTATGATGTATATAATCCAAAAGAAAAAAGATTAATTGATCTTTTTAATAAAAGAAATGCTGATGGAATTATTTTTGCCGGGGCTAGTTTTTGCGATCCCGCTTTGCTGGACAGACCTGTTTTACAAAATGCGTGTGATAAAAATAACATCAGATATATAAGTTTTGTGTACAGTGAAAATACCGGACAATTTAAAAACATAAAAGAACAAGTCGGAGCATTTGCAGATTCAATAAAGCTATGGGATGAAGAGCCTGTTGATAATTAATTACAAATAAAATTAGAAAAGTATATGGTCAATAAAGAAAAAAGTATGGTAATCCAAAAAGAGATGATTGCTAATCTTTTTAAGGAATTAAGCACAGCAAAAGAAACCGGTAAAAAAGTAGTTTATACTTTTGTTCCCGGTAATTTATCAGAATTAATTCACGCATTTGATATGCTTCCAGTTTATCCTGAAATAAATGCCCTTCAATCAGGAATGCGGAAAAAATCGGATTCATTTATAAAAGAAGCTGAAAAATTCGGACATTCAGAGGATGTATGCACTTATGTTAAATGTGATGTTGGAATGATGCTTAAAGGAAATATCGGACCAACAGGTGAAAAACTTCCTCCACCGGATTTACTCCTTTTAAGTTACACAGGTTGTTTTACTTTTATGAAATGGTTTGAAAGTTTAGAGGATCTTTATCCCGGAGTTGAAATTGCAATGCTTCACACTCCTTATCAGAAAGACGGTGAAATAACAAAAGAAATGACTGAGTATATGGTTAGACAACTTAAAGAAGAAGTTATTCCTAAAATGGAAAAGGTCTCAGGTAAAAAATATGATGAATCAAAATTGAAATTGATTTTGGAAAATTCCGCAAAGACCGAAGACTTAATAGTTAAAATATTTGATACGCCAAAAAATATTCCCACACCAATTGATGCTTACTTTGCTGGAGTATATTATATAGGTCCAATAAACATTGGTTTTAGGGGTACACCGGAGGCAGTAGAATATTATAATGAGTTATACAAAGAAATAAAAGAAAGAATAAAATTGGGATTGGGCCCAATAACCCCAGAGGGGGAAATTAAAGAAGAACAATTCCGTCTTGTTGTTGAAGGACCACCAAATTGGACAAGTTTTAGAGAATTTTGGAAATTATTTTATGATATGGGTGCAGTAATAGTTGCATCAAGTTATACTAAAGTTGGCGGAGTTTATGATATGGGCTTCCGGCATAACCCTGATAAACCTCTCGAAAGTCTTGGTGAATATTGTATGAATTGTTACACAAATCTTAGCCTTCCCCAAAGAATTGAGTTATTAGAAAAATGTATAATTGATTACCACGCTGACGGTTTTTTGGTTAATTCAATTAAAAGCTGTAATTCTTTTTCAGCAGGTCAGCTGCTAATGATGAGAAAACTTGAAGAAAAATTAGAGATACCGGTTGGATTTATTGAATCTGATTTAGTAGATCCAAGATATTTTTCTTATGCAAATATTAAAAATAGACTGGAATCATTTTTTCAAATGCTGGAACAACGAAAACTTATAAATATAAATTGATCTAATTTTTAATTAACCTAATTGATCTAAAAAAGGGCCAAAGTGACAGATAATAAAAAGTGGGATTTGTACAATTTTTAATTCTATTTATAAAAAAGTTAAGTAAAACCTTAAAACACAAATAAAAGTATTATAAATTGGAGTTTGGGTATTTAGATTTGATTAGATTAATTTTAATAATTAGGTCAATTAGAAATTTTATAAATTTAAAATTAAATAAAAAAATAAGATAACTGGATATATTAAGAGATGAACAAATACTATCTCGGTGTCGATTTAGGGTCAACAACATCAAAGGCTGTTATTATTGACGAAAAAGATAATATCATTGGAAGAGGTATAACTAATACCAGAGCTAATTATAAAGTTGCAGCTGATATTGCAAAGCTGGAAGCAATATTTGATGCAAGATTTAATATTCTTGAAAGCAAATTAGGTTCGGAAATAAAAGATAATCCTGATAGCAAAAAATATATAAATGAGCTAAAGTCTGTATTTAAATATCTTCAATTTCATAAAAGATTAATTTCCCTACATACACAATTAAAACAGACAATCTCGGATATTTTTGAAAATCAAAAAGGCAAAACAATTTCAAAACATATTGATGAAATTGTTAATGTTATCGAACCCAAAATTAAATATGAATTTTTAACCGGAAATCTTGGAAACAAAAATCAATTTTTCAGAGACATAATAAGCGAAAAATATAATGAACAAGTAGAAAAATTGGACAAAGAATTTTTTGAATCATTAATGTCTGTGTTTGATAAAAGCATTACTCCGGTTGAAAATGAAATGGTTGAATATGATTTTCAGGAATTGGTACACGATTCAATCTCAATACTTAACGGTAAGTACGAAAATTTAAAAGATAAGAAAGACGAAGATATTAGCTTGCATTTTGATGCAGAGTTAAATCTTTTAACAGGAAATATAAATTCAATTTCTGATTCTTTAAAAGAACATATTGAACAAATTGCAAAAATGGAAATACATATTGCAAATATGGTTGGTACAGGATACGGAAGAGCTTTATTACCTTTTGCCGAAGATTGTATTAAATCAGAAATATTGTGTCATGCATTTGGTGCACACGCTGTTTTTCCTGATACAAGAACAGTTTTGGATATAGGTGGGCAGGACACAAAAGCAATTCAAGTAGACAGCAACGGACTTGTAACAAGTTTTTATATGAATGACAGATGCGCCGCAGGATGCGGAAGATATTTAGGTTATGTTGCAGATGAATTTAATTTATCATTAAACGAAATGGGACCTTTAGCTCTTAACGCGGAAAATGAAGTAAATATTTGTTCAACCTGCACTGTGTTTGCAGGTGCTGAAATAAGAGAACTACTAAATGTCGGGCAGCAACGCGAAGATATATTGGCTGGTTTACACAGAGCAATAGTCATTAGGGCTATGTCACTTATTGCGCGTTCAGGAGGAGTAAGAAACGAATTTACTTTTACAGGCGGTGTTGCAAGAAATCAAGCCGTACTAAAATATATAATTGAAATGGTAAAAGACGGATATGGGAATGATATAAAAATCAATATCCACACTGATTCTATTTTTATGGGTGCATTGGGTGGAGCTATGTTTGCCAGAAGAAATATTCCTGTAAAAATTCCTTCAAACTAATTTATAAAATAGAAAATATAATGAATGATAGAATATTAACATTGGGCATTGATGTTGGCGGCAGTTATATAAAAACTGTTCTTATGGATATTGAAAAAGATTATCAAATTTTGGATAAAAGAATTGAAAAAATTAGAAAAAGAAACCCCGTTACTGTTTCAAATGAATTAATTAATACGGTGTTAGAATTTAACAATTTAAAGTTTGAAAATATTTCTTACTTAGCTTCAACGGGTGAAGGAGAAATGGTTGAAAGAAAAACAGGACATTTTTATAGTATGACCACCCACTCCAGGGGTGGAATTTTCTTTTTACCAAGTGCAAAAACAGTGATAGATTTAGGTGCTTTATTTGTTCGTGCAATAAAAATAAACGGAAAAGGAAAAGTTCTGGATTATAAAATGACCGGACAGTGTGCTTCCGGTTCAGGTCAGTTTATTGAAAACATTTCGCGTTATTTAGGTTTATCAATTGATGAAGTTGGTGATATTTCCGTAAAGGCTTCCAATCCCGAAACTCCTTCGGGAATTTGCGCAGTTTTAGCTGAGACAGATGTGATAAATATGGTCTCAAGAGGAATTGCAACGCCGGATATTATAAAAGGAATTCACTTATCTGTTGCAAATAGAGTGGTTAGATTGCTTTCTTCATTAAAGGCAGAATCACCAATAATTCTAACCGGTGGAATGGCAATGAACAAAGGTATGGTACAGGCAATTGAGGAACTGGCTAAAGAAAGTAAATATAATTTTGAATTTCATACACACCCTGATTCAATTTATTCGGGTGCGATAGGTGCTGCTTTATGGGGAGGTTATAGATTTTTAAAGTTGCATAAAAGTACATCGGCAGTAAGTAATTAAGATTCTTTTATTTTACAAAAATACCATAAGTAAAATATTATGGAAAAAGAAAATAATTCTTTAGTAGTTAAAAGCAATAAAGTGCTTGAGTCTAATATTCAGCTTAAGAATATTATACCAAATATTGCTTTAATGCTGAAAAGAAGTTCTATTAATTATTCTGGCAAAATAGCATTTCAACATAGAATTAAAGATAAATATGTTGGAATAAGCTGGAAAGAGTTTTATAAAAATTTAGTTAACATATCTTATAATCTGCAAAAGTACGGATTTAAAAAAGGGGATAAAATTGTAATATATTCTGAAAACAGATTTGAAATGCTTGAGTTGGAGCTATCAATTATGTCTTCAGGTGGTGTTGCTGTACCAATCTTTTTTAATTATAACAAAGAAACTGCTGAACAATTAATTAAACATGCTGATGCAAATTTTCTTGTTGTTGGGGGAAACTCCCAATTAGAAAAAATCAGTAATAAGCTTGGGTTAAAACATATTTTTACATTTGATTCATTCGAACACATAGACAAAGAGATTTTAAAAAAACACAAAAATATAAGTCAGTTTAAAGTATTGCTAAATAATTTTAACGACGAAAATTTTACCCTGAATTTTGAGGCACAGCCGGACGATATATGTTTAAATATGTACACTTCCGGAACAATGGGAAATCAAAAATGTGTGCAGTTAACTCATAAAAATATTTTATCGCAACAAGCAGCTTTATCTATGTTATGGAACCTGGATGAGAATGACAGGTTTTTAAGTTTCTTAAGATGGCATCATAGTTTTGGTGGAATTTTTGAAATTTTTAATGCTCTTTATAATGGCGCTACTTTATCACTTGAATCAAGTCTTGGATTAGACCCTGCTGTAATTTTAGAAAACTGGAAAATTGTAAAACCGACAATATTTTTTAGTGTACCTATTATTTATCAGGCTATGATAGATATGATTCTAAACGATAAAGAAGCTGAAAAGTCTTTCTTTCATCCAGAACTAAAATTTGTTTTTACTGCTGCTGCACCATTACCTCCCAGAATTTCAAATGAATTCAAAAAAAGAAATATCCCGGTAATTGAGGGTTGGGGTTTAACTGAAACTTCACCTTGTTGTACTATTACTGATTCTAAAATAGAAAGAGAGCCAGGTGTTGTCGGCTTTCCAATTCCCGGTGTAAAAATAAAAGTTGCTGACGACGGGGAAATTCTTGTAAAAGGACCTAATGTAATGGTAGGTTATTACAAAAATGACAAAGCAAATAAAGGAATATTTACTGAAGACAACTGGTTCTGTACCGGTGATGTTGGGGAAATTACAGAAAAAGGGTTGAGAATAATCACCCGCAAAGACAGAATTTTTAAACTTATGAATGCTGAAAAAATTATACCTACAAAAATTGAAGAAAATATTACAAAGAAATGCCATTTTATTTCCTACGCCTATGTCACCGGAAGTGGTAAAAAATATCCGGTTGCATTACTTTTTCCTAATAGAAGTTTGCTAAACAAAAAATTATTCGGTTTTGACATGGAGTTTGAAAAATGCAAATGCCCAAAAAGTCTTAAGGATTTATCCCAATGTCTTCAAAATTGTTTAAATGAAGTAAACTGCGGGTTGAAACAAAAATTTTCTAGATTAAATACAGCAATGTTAGTAGACGGGGATCTTTCCGTTGAAAATAAAACATTAACCCCTTCAATGAAGCTTGCACCAAATAATGTTAAAGAAGTTTATAAAGCAAATATTGAAAAATTATATAATCCCGATTATAACATAAAAGAACAAGTATATATAATTCCATTAAATAGCTAATTATAATTTTATTTAAAATGTATAAAATAGAAACAACAAAGCTCTTGAAAGAAATAATGCAAAATTATTTTAGTGAGTTTAATAACGGACATAAAGTAGCATGGTGTTCAAGTGCAGGTCCTTCTGAACTCCTCAGAGCTTTTGGATTTAAAATTTATTTTCCTGAAAATCACGGTGCTTTACTCGGAGCTACAAGAACAGCAGGAGATTACATTCCGGCAGCTACAAAACTAGGATACTCAAGCGATATTTGTTCTTATCTCACGGCTGATATTGGTTCCTACTTAACAAAAACTTCTCCTCTTCTCTCTCATTATGGTTTGAAGGAAATCCCCAAACCTGATATCATAGTTTACAACACAAATCAATGTAGAGAAATTCAAGATTGGTTTTCATTTTACGGAGAAGAGTTTAATTGTCCCGTACTTGGAATTGAACCACCAAGATATTTAAATGAAGTTACAAAAATTGATATTGAAAATGTTTCAAATCAATTTAAAAATATGATTCCGGTTTGTGAAACCATTTCAAAAACCAAATTCGATCTGGATTTATTCAAACAAACTTTGGGTCACAGCAAAGATGCAGCCTTATTGTGGAAACAAGTTTTAGAAACTGCAAAATTTTCTCCTGCTCCTATAAGCTTTTTCGACAGCACAATACACATGGGACCAATAGTTGTTTTGAGAGGTACCGTTGAAGCAACAAAATATTATTCATCTCTTTTAAACGAACTGAAAGAAAATATAGAAAATAAACAAGGCATTATTGATACAGAATCATGCAGAATTTACTGGGATGGAATGCCTATTTGGGGTAAGCTTAAATATCTCTCAAATTTATTTATTAAAAATAAAGCTGCTGTTGTTGCATCTACTTACTGCAACAGCTGGGCTTTTGATGAATTTGATGTTGATCATCCATTTGAATCTTCTGCCTTAGCTTATACAAAAATATTTATAAACAGAAGTGAAAAAGCAAAACTGGAAATGTTGGTCAATTTGGTTCAGAAATTTAACATTGATGGAATGATTTTTCACGAAGCTAAAACATGTTTTAATAATTCAAATGGAAGTTTTGGCTTGCCTCTCAGATTAAAAGAAAAAACAGGTGTAGAAACTTTAGTGATTGAAGGAGATTTGTGTGATTTACGCTTCTTCTCTGAGGGTCAAACTACAACAAAAATTGAAACTTTTATAGAACAAATTATATAAAATAAAATGGATAAAAATAAATATAAAATTGGTATCATAGGTTTAGGACCTGTGGGACTTACACTTGCAGCACATTTTAAAGAAGCCGGTTGTCAGGTTTTTATATGTGATGTTGATAAAGACAAAGTTACACTTATAAGAAACAAAGGTGTTGAGCTTGTAGGAACTATTAATAAAAATGTATTTTTTAATCATGTTCACACTTCAATTGATGAGCTTTTAAAAAACAAAATTGATATCCTTATTAGTTCAGTAAAAGCATACCATGTTAAATCTGTTATAGAGCAAATAGAAAAAAAAGAATGTGAAAATTTATCTTTAGTTATTGCTCAAAATGGAATTGATCTTAATCAACTCTACATGAGTAAGTTTAAAGAATCACAAATTTTAAGGATGGTTATTAACTTTGCAGGTAACTTAAATGCACCGAATGTTGTAAATGTTACTTTTTTCAATCCACCAAACTATATTGCTTCAATAAATGACTCTCAAAAAGAACTTCCTGATTGGTTTGCTGAAATTCTTACAAGTGTAAATCTTTCAACTATGTATAAAGATTCTTTTTCAATTACTGATAAAATCTGGGAAAAAACAATTCTTAATGCTTCTTTAAGTCCGTTGTGTGCTATTTCAAAACTGACTATGAGAGAAGCAATGGCACATCCTGATACTCTTGAAATAATTGAACAAATAATTATAGAAGCGATTGATGTGGCAAAAGCTGAAGAAATAAAATTGGGTGAAAATTTCTTAAAACTCTGTATTAGATATTTAAAAAATGCCGGAGATCATTTACCTTCACTTGCTGTGGATTTACTTAGCAACAGAGAAACAGAAATAGATTACTTTAATGGAAAGTTAGTGGAATATGGTAGAAAACATTATGTAAGAACACCATTGAATTTAACATTTACAAATTTAGTTAAGGCAATTACGCATAAAAACTTCCAAGAGAATGAAGAAGAAAACAAAGAAATTAATTCAACTATTTTAGATCTATAAAAATAACTGGAAAATTTATTTTATGTATGTACCGAAATTTAATTATCACAAACCTGATTCTTTAAAAGATGCTTGTAAAATTCTAAATGAAAATAAAAACGCTGCACTATTAGCCGGTGGAACAGATATATTGGTTGAATTAAAAAAAGGTCTGCTTAACTATGATGATCTAATCTCAATTAAAAATCTAAAAGAATTAAAAATATTAGAAGAAGATAAAAAGAACATAATAATTGGTTCTGCCGTTACTCATAGTGAGATTAAAAATTCTACATTAATAAAAAATAAATTGCCTGTATTATCAAAAGCGGCAGCAAGCATCGGTACTGAACAGATTAGAAATACAGGAACAATTGGGGGTAATATTTGTACAGGTGCTTCTTGTTGTGATATGGCACCTGCACTATTAGTTTATGGTGCATTAGTAGAAATATTTTCTATTTCAGAAAAAAAAATTATACCTATTACTGAGTTTTTTATAGACCACCATAAAACATTCTTAAAGAAAGGTGAAATTTTAACAAAGATAATAGTTCCAATTCCAACTAAGAATATGGGCATATCATTTTTTAAGTTCGGGCTAAGAGATGCTGCAGCTATTTCAGTCGCTTCGGTTGGAGTTATGTTAAATTTTGAAAAAGGTAAATGTACTGATTCAAAAATTGCAATCGGTGCAGTATCGCCTGCACCAAAATTAAGTAATAATGGAAGTGGTGCCTTAATCGGTTTAAATAAAAAAGAAATTAGCAATGTAAAGACTTTACAAATAATTGGAGAAGCTGTTGCTAATGATGCACTTCCTATTAACGATATAAGAGGTAGTGCAGATTACAGAAGAAATGTTATGAAGATTCTCACTCAGAGAGCAATTTTAGAAGCGGTAAATCAAATAAAAAATTAAATTTATTTAAGCGGATAAATATTGAAACACCTGATAAAAATAAATGTTAACGGTAATGATTTTGAAATAGCAGTAAATCCAAACACTACCCTGCTTGATTTATTGCGTGACCAACTTAGATTGACCGGTGCAAAAAAAGGTTGCGGTTTGGGTGACTGTGGTGCCTGCACAGTTCTACTAAACGGCAAACCTGTAAATTCTTGTCTGGTTTTAGCAATTGAAACAGACGGACAAAATATTTTAACTATAGAGGGACTCGCAAAAGGTGAAGAACTACATCCTATCCAAAAAGCTTTTGTTGAAAAAGGTTCTATTCAATGTGGCTTTTGCACACCCGGGATGATATTACGAACAAAATCATTTTTAGATGAAAATCCCAATCCATCAAATAGAGATATTAAAGAAGCTTTATCCGGAAATCTTTGCAGATGTACCGGATATACAAAAATTATAGAAGCAGTTGAAACTGCTGCAGATTATCTAAATGGTAAAGAACCTAAGCAAATAGATTTTCAACCTCAAAAATCTGCAATGGACTTATCCGTTGTTGGAAAAAGACTACCAAAAATAGATACTCCTGATAAAGCAACCGGTAGAGCTATTTTTACAGACGATATTTCTCTTCCAAATATGATTTTCGGAAAACTTCTTTTAAGCACGGTTCCTCATGCAAAAATAATATCAATCAATACAGATAAAGCAAAAGCGTTAACTGGTGTTAAGATAATATTAACAGGTGCTGATGTTAC
>PFVA01000139.1:2440-8920 GCA_002790365.1 Ignavibacteriales bacterium CG_4_9_14_3_um_filter_30_11 | reverse complement strand
ACTTGTTATAAAGCATTAAAATTAATTGATGTTAAGTACAAAGAACTCCCAACTGTTTTTGATCCCATTGAGGCGATGAAGGATGGTGCTCCAAGATTATTTGATGATAAATATGAAAATAATATAAACACAAGAGTTGATCACCATTTTGGGGATATTGAAAAAGGATTTGCAGAAGCTGATTATATTAAAGAAGCTACATTCAAGGGTAACCGAACTATTCAAAATCCAATAGAACCGCATGTTGCAATTGCTGAATGGGACAGACATGGCAGGGTAACACTTTATACATCAACACAAGTAGTTCATTATGTTCATCATCAGCTTTCTAGAATTTTAAATCTGCCTCTTGGAGATATTAGGGTTATAATGACAAATTGCGGTGGAGGCTTTGGTGCTAAAGCAGCTACAAATCCACTTGAGATATTATCAATTTTACTTGCTAAAAAAACAGGTTGCCCTGTAAAGATGCGTTTTAGTAGAGAAGAAATGTATTTGTACGGAAGAGGCAGGCACAAACAAATTATTGAAATGAAAATCGGTGTAAAAAAAGACGGAACAATTACAGCCGTTAAACAAAAAGCTATTCTGGAAGGCGGAGCTTATTCAAGTTTTGGTATTGTTTCTACATATTATGCAGGCTCAATGCTGCCAACTTTATATAAAATTCCAAATTATAAATATGACGGATATAGAGTGAACACAAACCTTCCGCCTTGTGGTGCAATGCGCGGACATGGTACACCTCATCCAAGATTTGCATTTGAATCTTTACTCTCAATGATTGCTGATGATATTGGTATGGATCATATAGATATAAGAATTAAAAACTCAATGGTTCCCGAAACACGAACTTGTAACGATCTTGATATTCATTCGTGTGAATTAAAAGCCTGCCTAAAAAATGTTAGAGAAAAATCAGAATGGAATAAAAAGAAAGGCAAACTTCCTAAAGGAAGAGGAATTGGAATTGGTTGCGGAGGTTTTGTTTCCGGTGCAGGTTACCCTATTTACAGATCACAATTTCCACACTCTAATGCAATTATTAAAATAGAAGAGGACGGATCAAAAGCAGTGCTGTTTATCGGTGATGCTGATATTGGACAAGGTTCAGACACTGTGCTTGCACAAGCAGCAGCTGAAGCAATGGGAATAACAATGGATAAAATGAGTGTTGTTTCTGCTGATAGTGACATTACCCCTTTGGGTTTTGGTGCTTATTCAAGCAGGGTTACATTAATGGGTGGCAACGCATCAAAAATGGCAGGAGAAGAAATTAAAAAACAAGTGCTGGAATCCGCTTCAAAAATAATGAATATAAATTCTGACAAGCTGGATGCAAAAAACAATGTAGTTTATGAAAAGGAAAATAAAAATAATTTTATAGATTGGTCAGAAGCAGCAAATAAGTATTTTTCTGAAAAAGGTCCTCTGGTTGGTAAAGGTCATTATTCACCACCAAAAGGATTGGGAGGAAAATATAAAGGAGCTGCTGTGGGAACATCCCCTGCATTTTCTTTTTCTGCATCTGTTTGTGAAGTTGATGTAGATATGGAAACAGGAAAAGTAAAGGTCCTCAATTTTTGGGATGCCCATGATTGTGGAACAGCAATAAATCCTATGGCTGTAGAAGGACAGGTTGAGGGTGCAATAGTAATGGGAATGAGTGAAACTTTAATGGAAGACGAAATATTTAATGCAAATGGTAAATTACTAAATCCGGATTTACATAATTATTTAATTGCAACTTCTGCTGATATGCCAAATATTAATTCTACAATCGTTGACAGTTATGAACCTGAGGGTCCGTTTGGTGCAAAAGAAGTTGGTGAAGGAGCAACTTTACCTGTGCTTGGTGCAATTGCAAATGCAGTAGCTGATGCAATTGGAGTAAGAATTTTTGATTTACCAATTACTCCTGAAAAAGTGTTAAGGGCAATTAATGAAAAAAAGAATTAGCTATGGATAATTTTTATTTAGGTATTGACATAGGTTCGTCTTATACAAAGTATATTGTCATTGATGAAAATGATAATATAGTTTATTCAAAAATTTTAAAAACATTGAGCAGAAATAAAGAAGAAAAAGAAAACCTAAAAAAACATATTAAAGATAATTTTAAAGTTTCTTATTCCTGTGCAACCGGTTACGGCAGAGAACATGCAAAGGATTGTGATATCACTAAAACTGAAATATATTGTGCGTCGGCCGGTGTATCAGAATTATTTAAAGAAGTAAAAACTATTGTTGATGTAGGGGGAGAGGATGTAAAAGTAATTAAAAGCGGAAAAGATGGAAAGGTCTTGGATTTTTATATGAATACAAAATGTGCAGCGGGCACCGGTACTTTTATAACTGAAATAGCTGATAGAGCAGAAATTGATGTAAGAAAATTAAGTGGTTTGGCTGCGAAGTCTAATTTTGCTAAAGAACTAAACAGCTTCTGTACAGTGTTTGCAAAAACTGAAATTATGAAATGGCTTTTTGACGATGTTCCGATTGAAGATGTTGCAAAGGGAATTTATATTTCAATCGTAAACAGAGTTGCAAAAATTAGAATGGATAGAGAATTACCGATTTATTTAATTGGCGGTGTTTCTCAATATCATCCATATTTAAAAAATGTAATGGAAGAAAAATTTAATTCAAAGGTGATGGTACCTGAAAACCCACAGATTGTAAGTGCATTCGGTGCTGCAATACTTGCAAGAAAATTTTATGGAAAAATTAATGATGGAAAGACTAATAAAGTTATGCAAAATAAAAATATGGGGAAATAAGTATGAAAGCTTATCACAGTAAAGAAAAAGGCATCGGTATCGTTTATGACAATATGTATTTAATCAATGGTGCAAGAACACCATTCGGTAAATTAGTGGGTAGTCTTGCAAACATTTCTCCAACAGACCTTGGTATTTTAGCTTGTCGTTCTTCGTTAGAAAAATCCAAAGTAAATCCCAAAGATATAGACCAAACAATTATTGCCAACATCGGACAAAGTTCTACTGACGCCTATTTTTTACCGAGACACATTTCTCTTTATTCAGGAGTAAGAGAAGAAGTACCGGCGTTAATGGTTCAAAGAATTTGCGGTTCAGGATTTGAAACAATAATTACCGGGGTGGAACAAATAGCTTTGGAAAAAGCAGATGTAACGCTTTGCTGCGGAACTGAAAATATGTCGCTTTCTCCTACTGTTAGTTATGGCAACAGAATGGGCTATCAACTTGGAAATCCTAATTTTAAAGATATGCTTTGGGAATCTTTAAATGATACGGCTGCCGGTTATCCAATGGGTTGTACTGCAGAGAATGTTGCAAAAAAACATAATATTACTCGTCAAGAAGCTGATAAATTTGGTAAATTATCATCAGACAGAACACTCGCAGCAATTGAAAGTGGATTTTTTGAAGATGAAATTATTCCAATCAATTCCACAGTTTTGGATGCTGAGGGATTAAAACCAAGAAAAGTAAAACTACCAAAAAATGTAAATGATTTTAAAACCGATGAAAATGTGCGTTCAACTACTTTGGAATCACTTGCTAAACTCCCTGCTGTATTTGATAAAGAAGGTGTACAGACTGCAGGTAACTCAAGCGGTATTGTTGATGGTGCAGCTTCGGTTGTAGTTTCAAATAAAGAATATATCTCAAAAAATAAATTACTACCTTTAACAAAAATTGTTGCTTCTGCTTCATGTGGAATAGATCCAAAAGTTATGGGTTTGGGTCCGGTTAAAGCAATAAATTTGCTCCTGGAAATTACAGAATTAAAAATTTCTGATATCGGATTGATAGAAATTAATGAAGCATTTGCAGCTCAATTTATTGGGTGTGAAAAAGAACTTGGTTTTGATAGAAATATAGCTAATGTAAACGGAGGTGCAATTGCTATCGGTCATCCATTAGGTGCTACCGGTGTCAGACTCTCGCTTACAATTTCAAGAGAAATGAATAAAAGAAAAACAAAATATGGAATTGCTTCTGCCTGTATTGGCGGGGGACAAGGGACAGCTATCTTATTCGAAAATACTAATATTTAAAAGGGGAAATAAAATGGGAGATAAAAAAATAACTTCCTGGAAGATGACTGAATTAAACGGTGAGTTTCAATTTTCAGAAAGTCCACATCCGTCTCTAAATGAAAATGAAGTTCTTATTAAGGTAGCAGGATGTGGTGTCTGTCATACAGATATTAGCTTTTGGCATTACGGAGTAAAAACAAAACACGATTTACCTTTAACGCTCGGTCACGAAATAAGTGGAACAGTGGTTGAAGGACCTGAAAGCTGGATTGGAAAAAATGTTATAATTCCTGCAGTACTACCCTGTGGTGAATGTGAATTATGTAATAATGGAAGGGAAAATATTTGTCAGAATCAACTTATGCCCGGCAATGATTTTGACGGGGGATTTGCTTCTCACATAAAAGTACCTTTTCTACATCTTTGTGTTTTACCGTATAGTATTTTAAAAAAATATTCTCTTCCCCAATTAGCTGTAATAGCCGATGCAGTTACTACCCCGTATCAGGTTATAAAAAAATCTGGTTTGAAAAAAGGTGATTTTGCAATTGTAATTGGAGTCGGTGGTGTTGGAATTTATTGCGCACTTCTTGCAAAGATTTTTGGTGCAAAAGTTCTTGCTTTAGATATTGATTATAAAAAATTAATGAAAGCAAAAGAACACGGTATTGATGAAGCATTAAATATTAAAAATCTCGATATCAAAACAATAAAATCAAATATAAAAGAAATTTCTAAATCATTTAGTTTATCAAAATACGGTTGGAAGATTTTTGAAATGTCTGGAACAAAAGCAGGGCAGGAATTGGGTTTTGCACTTGTTGGTTTTGCTTCTACTTTGTCAATTGTTGGATTTACTCTAGACAAATTAGAACTTAGGCTAAGTAACCTTATGGCTTTTGATGCAAATGTAATTGGTACTTGGGGATGTAAACCTGAACTATATCCTGAAGTAGTAGAATTAATAAATAATGGTAAACTTAAAATTGATGATTTTGTAGAAACTTTTCCACTTTCAAAAATTAATAAAGTTTTCAAAAACACTATAGAACATAAATATGAAAAGCGTTCTGTTCTTGTACCGGATTAAATAGATTTTAAAAAATTTTAATAGGTGAAAGCTATGTTAAAAGATCATAATATAACAAAAACACAATACAAAGAAATCATTTTTGAAAAGAGACCTTGTGAAGACAAAAACAATAAACCGGTTGATGGTCTTTATAACAGTTGGATAATTATAAACAATCCAAAACAATATAATTCATACACAACAGAAGCAGTTAAAGAAATTATTTTAGCTTTTAGGGAAGCATCAAATGACAGAAGTGTTGTTGCGGTTGTTTTTACAGCCGTTGGTGATAAAGCTTTCTGTACAGGTGGAAACACAAAAGAATATGCAGAATATTATGCTGGAAATCCTCAAGAATACAAACAATATATGAGACTTTTTAACGATATGGTTTCTTCTATTTTGATGTGTGATAAACCGGTTATAAACAGAGTAAATGGAATGAGAATAGGTGGCGGACAGGAAATTGGTATGGCTTGTGATTTTTCTGTTGCACAGGATCTTGCCCGTTTCGGACAAGCAGGGCCAAAACACGGTAGTGCCCCCGATGGAGGTTCAACTGATTTTCTACCTCTGTTTGTCGGAATTGAACAAGCTTTTTATTCTTGTACGGTTTGTGATCCATGGTCTGCTCACGAAGCTCTGCGTTTCGGACTTTTAACTCAAATAGTCCCATCAGTAAAAGTTGATGGAAATTTTATTTCAAATCCTATGGTTTACACAGACAAGTGGATAAATGAAAAAGGTGAAATAATTTATGGAACATCAAAACAAGGTGATGATAAAAATAAAGCAAAAGAAATTCTGGAATCCGGAGAGGTTGATCTTTCGTTATTAGATAAAGCAATTGAAGAACTTTGCACAAAATTAATGTATTTAATGCCTAATTGTTTGAGCAAAACAATTAATTCTATAAGAAAGAAAAAACTAGAACATTGGGATAAAAACAAAGAAAGCAATCGAGAGTGGCTTGCTTTGAATATGATGACAGAAGGCAGAGCAGGTTTCAGAGCTTTTAATGAAGGACCAAAAAATAATAGAGAAGTTGATTTCATTCAATTAAGAAAGATGCTTTCAGATGGTCATCCATGGGACAATGAATTATTAAATAAAATTTTACCAAAGCAAAACAATGAATAAAATAAAATTAGAGTACGCTTACGATAATACTGTCGCACGAATAATTCTAGATGACGGAAAAGGAAATGTTTTAGATAGTATTATGATGAAAGAGCTTATAGAAATGTTAAATTCATTTAAAGATAATAATGATATTAAACTTATAACATTTGAAGGTGCTGGAAAACATTTTTCTTTCGGGGCTAGTGTGGAAGAACACAAAAAAGAAAATGTGTCTTCAATGCTTAAAACATTTCACAAT
>PFVA01000139.1:0-2405 GCA_002790365.1 Ignavibacteriales bacterium CG_4_9_14_3_um_filter_30_11 | reverse complement strand
GAACTTGCTTTAATTTGTAATTTTTTATTCACCGATAAAACAGCAATGATGGGTCAACCTGAAATAAAATTAGGAGTTATTCCCCCACCTGCCTCCGTTATTCTTCCATTAAAAATTGGAAATGCACAAGCAGAGAATTTATTAATGACAGGAAATTCGATTTCAGGAGGAAAAGGAAAAGAAATAGGACTAATAAATGAAGTGTTTGAAAATAAAGAAGAAATGGAAGAAGAAATTAATAAATGGATAAATGAGAATATTGTTCCTAAAAGTGCATCTTCTTTGCGGTATTCTTTTAAAGCATCAAGGATTGTTTTTAATTATCTGATTAAAAAAATGCTGCCGGAACTTGAAGAAATGTATGTTGAAAAATTAATGAAAACGGAAGATGCTAACGAGGGTATAAATTCTTTTTTGGAAAAACGAAGACCAAATTGGGGAAACAAATGAAAGCTATAAAAACAGTTGGAGTTATTGGTGCAGGTACAATGGGTTCAGCACTTGCCCAAAAATTTGCACAAGAAGGATTTAATGTTATTCTTGCAGATCGTGAAATGAAATTTGTTGAAAAAGGATTGGGCAATATTGAAGAAATTTTAAATCAAGGTGTAGAAAGAAAAATATTTACAAAAGAGAATGTTGAAAACATATTATCGAGAATAACAGGAGTTGAAAAATTAGAGATTCTTGCTTCCTGTGAGTTTATAATTGAAGCAATATTTGAAGACCTAAATGCCAAAAAAGATTTATTTAAAAATTTGTGTCAATTGGTAGATGCTAATACAATTTTAGCAACCAACACTTCATCCTTCTCTGTAAATGAACTTTCAAAATCTGTAACATATCCGGAAAGATTTATCGGTATGCATTACTTTTTTCATGCTGCAAAAAACCGCCTTGTTGAAATTATTCCAGGAGAAAAAACATCTAAAGAAGTCTATGAAATGATGAAAATGTTTTCTGTTAAATCAGGTAAAGACGCGATTACAACGAAGGATAGTTACGGGTTTGCAATAAATCGTTTTTTTGTCCCCTGGCTTAATGAAGCTGTAAGAATTTTAGAAGATAATGTGGCTGATACAGGAACTATTGATTTTGTTTGTAAAAGATTATTCGGTATTGGTATGGGTCCGTTTGCATTGATGAATGCAACCGGTGTTCCAATTGCATATCACGCACAAAAAACATTAGAAGTTTTTGGTAACTATTATAAAACAACAGAATTATTAAGTAAGCAGGCTGAATCAAAACAAGAATGGGAAATAAATGATATTGATTCAAATTTATTGGTTGCTAAAGAAATTGAAAAAGAAATAAGAAACAGAATGCTTGGCTGTGTTTTCTTTGTATGTTCACAAATATTAGAAGAAAAAGTTTGCTCGGCTACGGAATTAAACAGAGGTTCAAGAATAGGATTGAAGTGGAGGAAAGGACCAATCGATTTGATGAATAAATATGGAGAAGAAGAAGTAATAAGACTGGTAAAATTATTAACAGATAAATACAGTGAAAAAATTCCATCTTCAATTATGAAAGAAAATTGGTTTATTGATTATGTGGAAATGGAAATCAAAAACAAAATCGCGGTAATAAAAATAGCTCGACCAGAGGATATGAACGCCCTCAATGAAAAATTAATGTTTCAACTCTATAATAAATTCAAGGAAGCAGAAGAGAATAAAAACATTGATACGATTATTATTCATGGTTTGGGTAAGGCTTTTGTAGCGGGAGCTGATATTAAATTTTTTGTTCAAAATATTAAGAATAATTCTATTTCAAAAATTGAAAACTTTACAAAGTTTGGTCAAAAAGTATTTAAGGAAATTGATGAGTCAACAAAAACGATTGTCGCTATTATTAATGGTTTGGCTCTTGGCGGAGGGCTTGAATTAGCATTATGTGCTGATATAATTTGGGCACTTCCCAATGCTCTTTTAGCATATCCTGAAACAGGTATAGGAATTTACCCAGGACTAGGCGGGACGCAAAGAACTGCTGAAAAAATAGGCAAAGGTCTATCCAAATATTTAATCTATACAGGCAAAATGATAAATGCAGAAAACGCATTACAGATAGGTTTAGTAAATGATATAATTTCACTTGATAAATTTTTTGATTATACAGAAGGCAAAGAAAAAATTCCTGAAAAGACAAAATCGTTAATAGAATTGAATGAGAAGTGGTTATCAACACAAGATTTTTTTAATATAAACAACATTATAAATATAATAAATGGAAATGTTAAATTTGGAAGTTTGGCAGAAGATGAAGCTATAAAACTTAATAAGACAATTGAACAAAAAGCTCCTTTGGCATTAAAAACAGCAGAACAGTTAATTGATGCTGCTGAAGGGTGCGAGTCTGAGCTGAAAAAACTTAATTATATTTTTTCAACTAACGAT
>PFVA01000185.1 GCA_002790365.1 Ignavibacteriales bacterium CG_4_9_14_3_um_filter_30_11 | reverse complement strand
TAACTCTTTCCGTTCTTTTTTGTCCATCTCGCATCGACATCTTTCTGCTCCAGTTTATTGGGATTGGTTTTCCACTGTTCGGGAAGTTCCCCTTCCTTTATTTGTTTGTTTTCTTCCCGCTTGTTTCGTTGTATCGGAACTTCTACAAAACTGGCATCAATTATTTTTCCTTCGTTGCCTATAAGATTGTTTTTTTGTAATTCTTCTTTGAATAGGTCAAATAGTTTTTCGACTATATGCTTTTTAACTAATTGTTCTCTGAAATGCCAGATTGTTTTCGCATCGGGGACTTTATCGGCCAGGGTTAAGTCCAAGAATCGCATAAAGGAAAGACGATCCAATATAGCGTATTCCATCATATCGTCGCTGATGTTGTAGTAGCGTTGCAAGATCAATATCTTAAACATGAGTACATAATCATACGGGCGCGCTCCTCCGATTCCTTTTCCTTCTTTATACAAAGCTTCTTCAAGCAGTCTGCGAAACAGTTCAAAGTTGATGCGTTCTTTAAGTTTTATCAGCGGGTCTTTGGTTGCTGTTAGTTGTTCTAAGCGATGTGATTCGTCGAAGAATCCTTTTGCTTGGTTGTTTTTGTATTTTCCGTGGCTCATTAAATATCTCTCGTTTTTTTCTACTGTAAAAATACAACTTTACTTTTTCTCTTTTTTTGTTTCTTTTTTTTTTTTTTATTAACTTTTACAAGAGTTTTTAGAGATGCCCTTAACGCAAATAGACTCGTAATTATATTATTGATGCAATGAACAAAAACCTTCATGCAATTTATGTGGGCCTTTTTTTCCTGGTGGGCGTTTCAATAACTGTTCTCCTTGCCGTGGATGGATTCAAATATTATAATCTGCCAATTGAACAAAGATTCTTTTCATCGCAACACACTATTCTTAAACCAAGTGGATTTATCGGGCATGGACTGGGAATATTTGGAACTCTTATGATGATTTTCGGAGTAGCGATTTATATGATCAGGAAAAGAACCCCCAAACTATTAAATTTTGGTTACCTTAAATATTGGCTTGAATTTCATATTTTTCTCTGCACTCTCGGGCCAATACTCGTTTTATATCATACGGCTTTCAAATTTGGTGGACTTGTTTCGGTTAGTTTCTGGAGTATGGTTGCAGTTGTTTTAAGTGGGGTAGTAGGCAGGTTTATTTATCTCCAAATTCCGCGGACTATTCAAGGCCAGGAAGTAAACATCAATGAATTAAGCGAAATCAGTGATGACCTGACTTACAAACTTAAAAAACAATATAATGTAGATGATTCCATTATCAACCAAATTGAAAATATTTTTTCCAGCAATAAATATTCTGCTAAAAGTGCAGGTTACAATTTTTTAATAGTTATTAAAGAATATTTTGGTTTGAAAGTAAACCTTGCAAAGTTAAAAAAACAAATTTCTTCTAAAGGGACTAAAGGAAAGCAGCTGAAAGAAATTATAAAAATTATTAAATCAAAGATAATTTTAAATAGAAGAATCGGTATGCTTCGATCAATGCAGAAGTTGTTCAGGTACTGGCATATCATACATCTTCCTTTTGCAATAACTATGCTTGTAATAATGCTTGTACATGTTGCTGTTACAATAATACTTGGCTATAAATGGATATTTTAGGAAAAATTATGAAATTCAGACCTGTTTATCTATACCTCGGACTAATCATTATTATTATTATGTACCTGGTTATATCTTTATCAGACACTAAGAATATAAATTCAGTAGCGGATATTCAAAACAAAGATATACCTAAAGATGAAATTCACCAGGGAATGACCTTACCCGGCCAGCAAGTGCCGGGTAAAAGTAATGTTTCCGCCGAAGTATTTCAGAAATTAGGAACTCTTAAAAATGCTTTTGAGAAAAGCCCTAACGATACAGTTAAAATCAGAGAGTATGCTGATTTTTTAATGGCTGCACATCAAACTGAAAATGCGATCCCGTTATATCAGAAACTTGTAAAACTTAATCCTCAAAATAGTGATGCTCATTTTTCCTTAACCTATATTTATTATCTTAAAAAAGATTTGAATAAAGCTGAAAGCGAAAATGAAATCATTTTATCTTATGATAAGAATAATTCGCAGGCGCTTTATAACAAAGGCGCAATTACTGCTGCTAAAGGGGATAAGAAAAAAGCTAAAAAAATCCTGAGCGATGTATTAAATAGATTTCCCGGAACTGAAGCAGCAAAGCTTGCGGAAAGTGCATTACAAAATCTTTAATTAATCAAGGTTGGGATGGAAATAATTTTTGAAAATATTATTGTTTACTCAGTTGTTTTTTTACTGATTGCTATAATATTTTTTGTTTACCTGAGAGTCTCCGCAAAAAAATCACGCGTAACTTCAGAGAAAATCGAAAAAGCCAAAGAGTTTGGAATTTATGAACCAATATCATTGCATCCTGTTGTTGACACAGAAACTTGTATTGGAACTGGTGCATGCGTAGCGGCCTGTCCTGAAAAAGATATACTTGGAATGGCAAACGGACAAGCGCATACAATAAATGCCTCAAGATGTGTTGGTCACGGCGCATGTTTTCACGCCTGCCCTGTAGAAGCAATAACCTTATGTATCGGAACGGAAAAAAGAGGGGTTGATCTGCCTCACATAAGCCAGGAATTTGAAACTAATATCCCCGGTCTTTTTATTGCCGGTGAACTCGGCGGAATGGGACTTATTAAAAATGCTGTTGCACAAGGTAAGCAAGCCGTTGAGAATTTTTCAAAAAAGAAAAATACTTCATCAAAAGTACAATATGATATAATTATTGTAGGTGCTGGTCCCGCTGGAATCTCAGCTACATTAACCTCTGAAAAAAGCGGGTTGAAATATTTAACCATCGAACAGGATAGTCTTGGAGGCACTGTTTATAATTTCCCGAGAGCTAAAATTGTTATGACCTCTCCAATGTATCTTCCGCTTTATGGAAAGGTTAAATTATTTGAGACCACTAAAAAACAACTTCTCGATTTGTGGAACGAATTGCTGTCAAAAAATAATATTAAAATAAATGAATTTGAAAAAGTGGAAAATATTGAGAAGGTGAACGATTATTTTATAATAAAGACTAATAAAGCATCATATACTTCTGCAGGTGTATTACTTGCCATAGGCAGAAGAGGGACACCAAGAAAATTGAACGTTCCGGGAGAGGAAAAAGAAAAAGTGGCTTACAGGCTTATCGAACCTGAGTTAATTCAGAAACAGAATGTGCTTGTAGTAGGGGGGGGAGATTCAGCAATTGAATCTGCCATATTGCTTGCCGAAGAATATAATAATGTTACTCTTTCATATAGGGGAGAATCTTTTTCCAGGGTGAAGCCCAAGAATCTTGAAAAAATAACTTCAGCTTCCAAGTTAAAGAAAGTTAAAGTTTTATTTAATACCAATGTTAAAGAGATAAAGGATGAAACAGTTCTTTTGACAGAAAACAGTAATTCTAATATTTTGGAAATCGAGAATGATCTGGTTTATATTTTAGCTGGGGGCGAACTACCAACTGCATTTTTAGAACATACAGGAATTACTATTACTAAGAAATTTGGTGATACTATTTTAAAACACGGTAAATAGCATGCTATCAATTCTCATTAAAGAGAAAAGAATATTTTTTTATTTTTTTTCAACACCTGTTTACAATAAAAAATTTATTTCTAATAAGTTGACATATTAAATCAAAGTTCTTATCTTAATAAGAGAAAAATGTCTGATTAAAACAATTTTTTAATATTTGTATATTTTAATCCCAAAAAATTCATTGGAAATGAATTTTTTGCCGAAGGCCGCTTATAAAATGTTTTTATAAAACATTTTATATAGCGGGGTTAACCCCGACAATTTGTAAGAAAAACATATTACTCAAATAACGAATTCCGAGATTTTTATATAACTAAGTATATGATTTTTATTTACTTACAAATTGTCGGCCCGGAGGGCAGATTTTCCAATGGAAAATCTGGGTTAATCATTATTTTTAATGTGACTTAGAAATCCACCTTCTTAGAAGGTGGATTCTTTAATAGATTGATCAGGTAATAAAATAATTCAAAAATTATGATTAAAGATGTAAATCAATATTTACATTCAATCGGTGTTTCCAAACATTACTTAACAATTATTTTTTTGTTATTTATGTTTGCGGGGAATACTTATGCACAACTCTCACCGGGTGATTTAACAAATGCCCATTCCAAACTTGAAGGATTAAAAAATTGTACTAAATGTCATGAGTTAGGTGAAAAAGTAACTAGTGATAAATGTCTGGCTTGTCATAAAGAGATTAAAGCTTTAGTTGATAAAAATTCAGGTTATCATTCAAGCGCCGAGGTAAAGAGTAGGGATTGCAGTAAATGTCATAGTGAACACATGGGCAGAAATTTTCAGATTGTTCGTTTTGATGAAAATAAATTCGACCATTCAATTACAGGTTTTAAGCTTACCGGGAAACATTTACAAGCAGATTGTAATAAATGCCACCTGGCTAAATTCATTAAGAATACTGAATTAAAAAAGGGAAAAAAAACATTCCTGGGATTAGGAACAGACTGTCAGAACTGTCATGAAAACATTCATCAAAAAACATTGGGGAATAATTGTAGCGAGTGTCATGATACAGAATCATTTAAACCTGCTGTTCTATTTGATCATAATAAAGCACACTTTAAGCTGACCGGACTGCACATTAAAGTTGATTGTGTAAAATGTCATAAAAAAGAAACAAGGAAGGAGAAAGAATTTCAACAATTCAAGAACCTTGCATTTAATAGTTGTACATCCTGTCACACTGATTTTCACAAAGGGAAATTTGGGGAAAATTGTGAAAGTTGTCACAATACTTCAGGGTTTAAGAATGTAAGAACTTCAACTTTTGATCATAGCAAAACTAATTTCCAATTAGTAGGTAAACACCAAAGCGTAAAATGTGCAGACTGTCACGGACTGAACCTGGCATCAAAACCAAAATACAAGCAATGTATTGATTGCCATAAAGATTATCATAAGGGACAGTTTACAAGAAATAATGTATTACGCGATTGCAGCGAGTGTCATAACGAAAACGGATTTATGCCTTCGTTGTTCACAATAGAAAAACACCAGGTTTCAAATTATACACTTACCGGAAGTCACCTGGCTGTTTCCTGTAAAAATTGTCATCAGAGAGAAACAGAATGGAATTTTGTTTTTAAATCACACGATTGCATATCGTGTCATAAAAATGTTCACGGAACGGAAATCAGCGCTGGATTTCTTGGTGATAATTCCTGTGAGAATTGTCATAATACAATGAACTGGGGAAAAATAAATTTTGATCACTCAAAAACTAAATTTGTTCTTGAAGGGAAACACAAAACAGTACAATGTCGTAATTGCCATACATATCAGATTTCTGATAATAAGGTTGGATATAAATTCGTTTCATTAAAACTGAATTGTGAGAATTGTCATAATGATATTCACCATGGACAATTCAAAACTAATAATCAAACAAATTGTTCAACCTGCCATTTATTTGATAAATGGATACCCACTAAATTTGATCACGAGAAGACAAAATTCAGTTTAAAAGGTGCTCACTCAAAATTGAAGTGTTTACAATGCCATAAGCCCGCAGTAAATAACGGGATAAGATTTATAAAATATAAACTGGAAGAATTCAAATGTGCCAACTGCCATACATCATAATTTCGCTGCTTTTTGTAGCTAACTTATTTGCGCAATCACCGCACGGTAAAGATCTTAAATACGACTGCTCTGATTGTCATTCATCGGTTAGTTGGAAAGAAATTCCTGAAAATATAAAATTTGATCACAAAAAAACTGATTTTAAATTGAGCGGACAGCACAAAATCATAAGTTGCGTCAATTGTCATCAATCACTTGTATTTTCAAACACGAAAAATGATTGCAGCAGCTGCCATAAAAATATTCATCAGAATTCTGTTTTACCGGTGTGTTCAAGCTGCCATACAACTCAAACATGGCTTATAACTAATATTAATGAATTACATCAGCAAAGCAGGTTTCCATTAATTGGAATTCATGTGGTACAGGATTGTGCACAATGCCATTCTAAATTTTCTACTTTAAATTTTGAAGTAGAGGGTATAGAGTGCATAGACTGTCATCGTAATAATTTTATGGCTACAAAAAACCCTGATCATATTCAGGCAGGTTTTTCCACTAACTGTCAGCAATGCCATTTAATAAATCAGATTAGTTGGGGGTTATCAAGTTTTGTTCACGAATTATTTCCTCTGGTTGGCGGGCACAATATTAAAGATTGTTTTTCGTGCCATCAACAGAGAAACTTTAAGGGTTTGTCACAAGATTGTTATTCCTGTCATAAACAAAATTATGAAGCGACTACAGACCCGAATCATATTCAAGGTAAATTCAGCACTGATTGTACTTCCTGTCATAATATAAATGGATGGGGTACAACAAGTTTTGATCACAATGCAACTATTTTTCCATTGCTTGGAAAGCACACAACTTTAAGTTGTAATTCATGCCATTCAACAGGTTATACAAATTTACCACTTGAATGTTATGGATGCCATAAGCCTGATTATGAAAAGGCAGTTAGTCCGAGTCATGTTTCAAATAAATTTTCCACTACTTGTGAGCAATGTCATACATCAAATGGTTGGATACCTGCTTCTTTTGATCATAAAACAACGGCATTTCCACTAACTGGCGCTCATATTAATTTAGACTGTAGCTTGTGCCATACAAATGGTTACGCAGGGACGCCAACTGATTGTTATTCGTGTCATAAAACAAAGTATGATAACACAACTAATCCTAATCACATTACAGCAAACTTCCAAACAATTTGTGAACAATGTCACACAACTAACGGCTGGACGCCATCAACCTTTGATCATAACGCAACTACTTTTCCATTAACAGGAAAACACACAACTGTAGCATGTAACTCATGTCATACAAACAGTTATACAGGAACACCGACTGATTGTTACGCTTGTCATAAAACGAATTATGATAACACAACTAATCCTAATCATATAGCAGCAAGCTTCCCGACAGTTTGTGACCAATGTCATACAACAAATGGATGGACTCCCGCTTCATTTGACCATGACAATCAATATTTCCCGATTTATTCAGGTAAGCATAATGGTAAATGGAATACTTGTTCAGAATGTCATACAACTGCAAACAATTATGCTGTTTTCTCTTGCATAGATTGTCATGAGCATAATAAACAGGATACAGATAAAGATCATAATGATGTTAGTAATTATGTTTATGCAAGCAGCTCTTGTTATAGTTGTCATCCAAGAGGTAGCGAATGAAAAATAATTTTAATTTTTTGTTACATCTTATTTTTATTGTTCTTTTAATTGTTACTGTTAAAATGTATCCACAGAATGAAAGCAGGTTGATAGAAAAAAAAGGCAGAATAACTTTTCAATCTTCACAGAATACCTACATAAATTTCACTAATACTGAGGGAATAAAAGAGGGTGATACTCTATTTGTCAAACAAAAAAACAAATTGCTGCCGGTAATTATAGTGAAATATTTATCTGCTACATCCTGTGCGGGAGAAAATACCAGTTTGTTAAAATTAATTGGAGATGAAGTTATTATTGCTTTCATAAATGAAAAAATAGTAGATGCTATAAAGGAAATAGACTTAAAATCAGTTGAAATAAAATCAGATAGTATGAAAGCAGAAAATATTCCACAAGTGAAAATAAGCAATAGTAAAAAGTATATTCCTGAAAAAAACTACTATGGAAGATTTTCAATCCAGTCAATTTCAAGCCTGGCAAATACCGGCAGCGCTGATGATGTACAAAGGTGGAGATATTCTTTTTCTTTCAATAAGACAGAATTTCTTGACCCAAAGCTTTCATTTTCAAGCTATATAATATTTGCATATTCAGCAAACAAATGGTCGGAAGTAAAGTCAAACATCAATAACAGCCTGAAAATTTATGATTTAACACTTTCATATAAACCTGATAATAAAACAACTTTCTGGCTTGGCAGGCACCTGAATAGTAAGATCGGAAATATTGGTGCTTCTGATGGAATGCAGGTTGAAAGGCAGCTCGGTGATTTTTATGCAGGACTTTTTATAGGGTCACGTCCGAATTATACAGATTACAGCTATAACATCAAATTATTTGAATACGGGGGGTATTTAGGAAGAAGTGATAAGATTGATGATGGGCATATGGAAAATGTCATCGGTGCATTTCAACAAACAAATAGTATGAAAACGGACAGAAGGTTTTTATATTTTCAGCACAGCAACACATTAATTTCCAGAACAAATTTCTTTTTTTCCACTGAAGTTGATCTTTACAAAAAAGAAAATAACAACGGAAAAAGTACATTCAGTCTTACCAGTTTTTATTTGTCGTTACGCGTAGCCCCAAGTCGATTAATTTCATTTTCAACTTCCTATGATGCGCGTAGAAATGTAATTTATTATGAAACTTATAAGTTTTTAATAGATACTCTGTTTCAGAATGAATTAAGGCAGGGGCTGAGGTTCAGCACAAACATCAGGCCCACAAATAATTTATTTGTTGGACTAAATACAGGTTACCGGTTTAAGAGTGGAGATATGAAGCCTTCAAAAAATTACGGTGGGTACATGAGCTATTCGAATCTGCCGCTCTTAGGCATAACACCTTCTTTTAACTTTACAAAAATAATCAGCAGCTATGTTGATGGAACAGATGTTGGGGGAAAACTTAGTAAATATTTATCTGACGGAATTAATTTTTCGGTTGGTTACAGAAGGCTGACATATCAGTATACATCGATATCAAATCAAATAGAACAAAATATTATTGCTTCAGATATTTCAATCCTATTATTTAAGAATCTTAACCTTTCAATAAATTATGAGGGAGTGTTTGAAAAAGCAAACACCTATAGCAGGTTTTTTATTGATCTGACAACTAGATTTTAAGCCGGGATTTGTATTTCACTTATTTAACTGAAGTTACGCAAAAAGATAAAAAAACGATAAATTAGTAGTAACAAAAATCGAGGAGAAAATGGACAGAGAATTTTTAGAATTATATTCTGATTATCTGTTAAGTTCATTTTCGTATACAACCGCTACAGGCTTATCAATAATGACCGAAGGTGAAATAAGTCACGATAAGGTCACAAGGTTTCTAAACGAAGGAGATTTCAGTTCAAAGGATTTATGGAAATTAATAAAACCAACTATTAGAGAAATAGAAAATTATAATGGAATAGTAGCAATAGATGATACCATAGAAGAGAAGCCATATACAGAAGAGAA
>PFVA01000163.1 GCA_002790365.1 Ignavibacteriales bacterium CG_4_9_14_3_um_filter_30_11 | reverse complement strand
ATCTGGTACTGTATAACTGTTGAAGGATTAAATGGATTTGGAAAATTATCTAATGAATTTTCTTTCACAACAGTTAATTTTTCTTCAAGATCTGTTGGCTTTTCACGTATAAGCCCACCAGAAAATACTTGTGCCCAATTTGGATCCGGATAAGTACCTTCGGTTGAGTAATATGAACGAACATCGTACCAAAGCATCCAGTCTGTATATCCTAAATTAGTTCCATAAAAATCATAATCAATGTAGCTTGTTGTTCCTCTGTTTACTGTTGCTAGCAATACCGGGTCTTCTGTTGGATTTTTTTTATACTTTATTCTTCTCCAAATCTGGTATTGGGTTACATTGTTGTTTGGGTATTCTGTCCAATGTAGTGTTATAGGTAAATTTGGATCTGAGGATTCAAAATTAAGATTAATTGACTGGGCAGCAATACCGACAAAATTAGCAGCAATAGTCGTATCGGAAATAGGATAGAAAGTTTCATTAATGTTAGTGCTTCCAGTACTCCAATTGGTAAAGTAATAAGTAATATTGTCTATTCCTTGAGAAACGGCAGTTGCTGTAATACCATCATTTTCTAAGACTACAGTTTGATAAGGGGCTGTTTGGCTACCATTAACATTTATCACTCCGCCTGTTGCATCTGAAAAACTATTCTGGAACATTATGTTATATTCGTCAAGAAATTTTGCTGTGTAAGTTGCATCTACTGTATCAATGGAAATTGTTCTGTTGCTACTTTGTGAATTTCCAGTCCATTTTTCAAATCTCTGCATATAAGGAATGCCTGCCGGCTGCTGGTCAATTGCTCCTAGATGATGAGGGAACGAAGGACTTGGCCAGTTATACATTTTCCCACCATTGGGGATGCTAACAGTAGTATAATCAATGTTCATATCACCTGCTGCATTAAAACTGTTTTTTACTGTAATATTATGTTCTACCCAAGCATATGAAACTAATGTTGATGGTGTAAGGCCTCTACCATTATATTTATATGAAACTGACCCATCATAAATATTATATTCTATATTAAAATCATTATCTCCACCAGGTGCATTTGGAATATAAATATCAAAATATCTATCAGTAGTATCAAAAATAACTCTTACCGTATAGCTCCCCGGATCTTTTATACTCCAAGTTGGTGTTGGATTAGTAAATTCACTATCTCCAGATCCTGGTGAACTATTAACATCAGCTCCTACATTGGCTTCAAAAGAACCGCCTCCAGGATTAAAAATCCAAGTATTAGCGGAATACCCGCTATCAATAAGAACACCATACTGGTATAGCATTATTTTTGCCTGGGTTGGACCTGCACCACCATATATTATTCGCATTAACCATTCTTGTTCTACTGCAAATGTATTAGATGTAAAAAAAAGAAACAAAAGTAGTAAAACTATTTTTGTAAAAGATAGGCTTAAACTTTTGGTATAGGCGATTCGTTGAGTTTGCTGCGCAGGGGGGGGGAATTAATGTTTCTATTCATTTTGCACCTCCATTTGTTTAATGAATATAAAATAATGTAAATAATTTAAACAAAAGATGCAATGGAAAAAATTATCAACATGAAATATTATCTATAAAATAAATTTACTCAAGTCTCTGTCTTTAACAATATTGTCTAATTTTTCTTTTACAATTTTAGCATTTATTTTAATTTTCTTTTCTGGTACTTCATCAGGTACATTAAACAGAATGTCTTCAAGCAAGGTTGTTAAAATTGTATGCAGTCTTCTTGCACCAATATTTTCTACCTGACTGTTTACTTCGTAAGCAATACGGGCTACTTCTTTTATACCGCTTGCAGTAAATTCCAGATTTACTCCCTCTGTTTCTAATAATGCAATGTATTGTTTTAAAAGTGCGTTTTCTGGTGTAGTTAAAATTTT
>PFVA01000259.1 GCA_002790365.1 Ignavibacteriales bacterium CG_4_9_14_3_um_filter_30_11 | reverse complement strand
GGGTTAATTAAATCATTTCACTCATAAGCTCTGACCTTGGTTGTGGAATAACAACTTTGTTTACAAGCATACCTTTACTGCTGATAACTTGTGCACCAGCTTCAACAGCGCTTGTTACAGCAGCAACATCACCTGTTAATGTACAAAATGCTTTGCCTCCAAGAGCCATAGCTAATCTAACTTCTATCAGTTTAACATTTGCGGCTTTAGCAGCTGCATCAGCTCCTTCAATTAATGAGGCAACAGAAAATGCTTCTAAAATTCCAAGTGATTCTAAGTGTTCAGCCTTGGTATGCCCCGAAAGTGCTGAGAATAAATCTTTATGAACATTTGGAATAACAAAAGTATCAATAATTGCATAATCTAATATTTGCTTGGTAGCTTCTACTGCCGATTCTACCTCTGCAACATCTCCGCCTATCATTACCATATATTTGCCTGAGCAAATTGAACGGGAAAGTATCAGCTCCACTTGAGATGTTTTTAACATAATATCAGCAGAGTGCATACCGGCAGCTATGCTTGACATTTCAATTAATCCTAATGAATTCATTTTACACCTTTTTTAATTTTAAACTTTAAGTTGATATTTCTATAAAATCTGAATTTACTCTTTCTACAGTCCCATTAATAGACGAATGAATATTTGCACCCAATTTTTCTACACTTATTTTTCCAATCAAATCTCCTTTTTTAACTCTCTCGCCTTTTGAAATTGTTGCATCTGCAGGAGAGCCGGCGTGTTGTTTCAAATAAATTTTTACTTTAGTTGGTTTTGGAAAATTATCTTTATAAGGAGTTTGCTGATTATACTGGATAACATTTAATTTTTGCATTAATTGTTTTATGGGTACCCTTCTTCCATCTTTTATAGGATGTGCTTTAACTTCTTTTGTCATTTCATATTTAATACCACGGCTTTTTAGTTCTGCTTTGCCTTGATCACATGCTTCTTTTGGATAAAGGTCTTCAGGACAAGAATAAAGAGAGCATAAACCGCAAGCACAACAAAGATCAGCATATTGATTCCAAACAGCTTCACCTGTTTTAGTAAATCCTAAAGATCGCATAACTTTGTGGGGCTGAACATCATATCCAAGAAGATAGCGAGGACAATATTCTGTGCAATAACTACACTGGTCACAAGCTGATTTTCCAATTCTGTTCATATCATTTACAGTTCTTCCCATCCTATTAACCAAATAATGATCAATTGGTAATACTATCAATCCGGCAGTAGTTTTAGTTACAGCTTCATTCATATCAAAATTTAATTTGCCCATTAATAAACCGCTAACAAAAACCGCATATTCTTTTTCTGTAGAACCACCTGCAAAATTAATTAATTCTTTAAATGAAGTACCAATTGGGATAAAAGCAGAAAATGGTTTTTTTACAGCTCCGGTAACACATAAAAATTTTTCAGTAACAGGAATATCTTCTGTCGCTTTTTTAATATTATAAAATGTTTCGACATTATTTACTAAACACCCAACATCTAATGGAATTCCATGTGGGGGTATAAGCCTTTTTGTTGTTTCATAAACTAGTTCGTATTCATCTCCGCTAGGATAATAATCACCCAAAATACTCATCTTAATTTTTTCATCTATGAATTCATTTATTGAAGATATTGCCTTTTGATTTTTTCCTTTGATTCCAAAAAATCCTTTGCTTGATTTTGTCTGCTCCATCATCAATTGCATACCCTCTACAATTTCAGAGGGACTACTGAGCATAATTTCATAATCTTTATGTAACAAAGGTTCACATTCCGCACCATTTGCTATTACAAATTCCACGGTTGATTTTGCCTTTATATGCGTTGGAAATCCCCCTCCGCCGGCACCTACAACTCCTGCATCAAATATTTTTTTGTAAAGATCCATTTTAATTTCCTATAATTGTTGGCAGCCACAAAGCAAGATCAGGCCAAAATAAAACAAACATTAAACCAATTAACTGAATAATCACATAAGGAACAACACCTCTATAAAGCTGAGATGTTTTAATATTATCAGGCGCAACACCCTTTAAATAAAAAATTGTAAAACCAAAAGGAGGAGTTAAAAATGATGTTTGTAAATTCATTGCAATTAATATCCCTATCCATAAAAAATCAATGTGCATATGAGCAAGTAAAGGGGCAATAACCGGAACAATAATAAAAGTAATTTCTATAAAATCTATAAAAAAGCCACAAATAAAAATTACTACCATTATTATTGCAATAAAATGATGCGGCTCAAGATTAGCATTAACAATCAAATTTGTTAGATAAGTATCTCCGTGCATTCCTCTAAATACAAGTCCAAAAGCTGCTGCGCCAACTAAGATCATAAAAACCATACTTGTAAGTGAAGTGGTTTTAACCACTACCTCTTTCAATACTTTAATATTAAATTTCCCTTTAAATATAGCAAGAATACTTGCACCTAAACCTCCGACAGCTGCAGCTTCTGTAGGTGAAGCTATTCCGGCAAAGATAGAGCCTAATACAGCAGTAATTAGAAAAAAAGGAAATAAAAAAGCTGAGACAATTGTTTTTAATTTATTTCCTTTCTGAAATTCTGCTAATTGTTCTTTTGGCATTGCCGGAACAGATTTAGGTTTGAATATTGCCAGATAAATTATCCAAAGTAAAAATAAAAACACAAGTAAAAATCCGGGAATGATTGCAGCGACAAAAAGATTACCAACGGGAACATTCAAAACACTACCTAATAAAACTAAAATTATACTTGGGGGAATAATTTGCCCCAATGTGCCTGATGCCATTATAATCCCTGTAGATGCCTCTGTGGAATAACCTCTTTTTAACATTACAGGCAAACTCAATACTCCCATTGTAACAACTGTTGCTCCAACAATACCGGTTGAGGCTCCCAACAAAGCACCGACAATCAAAACAGAAATAGCTAAGCCACCTCTTAACTTTCCGAAAAGTAGAGCCATTGTTTCCAGCAATTCTTCAGCAATGCCTGAACGCTCAAGCATAACTCCCATAAAAATAAAGAGGGGTACTGCAAGCAAAACATAATTGGACATAATACCCCAAACTCGAAGAGGTAAAAGGAAGAAGTAATTGAAGCCAAATAGTATTAATCCGAAGATTATTGAGATACCACCTAAGGTAAAAGCAACAGGAAATCCCATCAATAAAAAAATAAGCACTATCAAAAAGAAAAATAAAGGCAGGATTTCCATTAATTTTTCTCTTTTGATTTATTATGGAATTTAATGGTAAGAAAAGATTTAAATGTTAATGAGATACCCTGAAGTAACAATAAAAATATTGATAAAGGAATTACTGCTTTTAATAAATATCTGGCTGGAAGGCCGCCTGCATCGGGAGATGTTTCCCCCATAATAAAAGAGTTTATTACAAAATTTTTTGATGCCATTATTAAAACAATACAAAACGGAATTAAAAATATGAGAGATCCGAATAAATTGACATATGCTTTTTTCTTTTCAGAAAGAAGGGTATAAAATACATCTACTCTAACATGCTGATCAATTTTTAAAGTATAAGCAGCTGATAGTAAAAATATTATTGCAAATAAATGCCATTCAAATTCCTGAAATCCTACACTACTTTCTTTCAAAAAATATCTCACAAAAACATCATAACATACAACCAGTGTAAGTAATGCAGTTAGCCAGGAGACCCAGTTACCTATTTTATCATTCAGTCTGTCAATAAATTTTATGTATGCCTTAATAAACTTCATTCAATTAATTATTAAAATGCATTTTTATAATGTTTTATCTCAGGTTTTTCTTTTAATTTGTAAAGAATTGTTATCACATCAAATCTGCAGTCAATATCATCGAGTTTCTTTTCATAAAGATAAGAATCGGCAATTTTTCTAAGCTGTGCCATTTTCCTTTTAGTTAAAGCAAATATTGGATCACCAAAATTTAAATTGGTCCTGGATTTAACTTCAACAAAAACAAGATTTTTGCTCTCGGTATCTTCACATATAATATCAATTTCTCCTTTACCGAATCTATAATTCTTATCAATAATCTTATAATTTTTCTTTGTTAATAATTCTGCAGCTAATTCCTCTCCTTTATTTCCTATTTTCTTTTTATCTGTCATTTTAAATGTTTCAATTCTAAATTTGAATTATAATATTCAGGTAAAATATTTTTTAAAAAAGTTTTTCTGTGCAGCGATGTTGTGCCAAATATTTTTACAGCCTGGATGTGTTCTTTGGTTGGATAGCCTTTATTTTTTGCCCACAAATATCTAGGGAAATATTTGTCTAAGCGTTTCATAATATTATCTCTAACAACTTTAGCAACAATAGATGCAGCAGCAATTGAAAATGATCTTGAATCACCCCCTACTATTGCAATATTTTTTATATCCGAATTAAAACATTTATTTCCGTCAATTAGAATTAAATCAGGTTTTATTTTTAAACGATTGGTTGCTGTTTTCATTCCTAGTAGTGATGCTTGAAGAATATTGATTTTATCTATTACACCGTGAGAGATTACGGAAACCCCGACACATTCAGCTTTATTTAATATCTCAGGAAATAATTCTTCCCTTTGTTTTTCGTTTAATTTTTTAGAATCATTTATACCGTCAATGAACATATCATTTTTAAATATTATTGAAGCAGCTACAACTGGCCCCGCAAGTGGGCCTCTACCAGCTTCATCGCAACCTGCTATGATTTTTACTTTGTCAGTAAGAAAAGAATTATCAAAATTTTTCATTATCCTAAATAAATTGCTATTAAACCAAATATCATTGCTATCTTTAGATATTTACTAACTCTTTTAAGATTATCAATTGAATCATCTTGAAATAATTTTATCAAGATAAAAACTAAAAATGGATTTACAACTATTAATACTATTATGAAATAAAACGAACCATATATTTTAAAAATATAAGGATAAAATGTTATAATAATTAATAAAACTGTAGAAATTAATATCATTATCTTAGAATTGGCAAACCCGAATACGGAGGGAAAACTTTTAAAGCCGCTTGCTGAATCACCCTTTATATCTTCCATATCTTTAACTATTTCTCGAGCAAAATTAATCAATAGTGCAAATACAAACGGAATGTAACCAGCGTTTATATTTCCTACTGATGCTGAAGCGACAACAAAAGCTGAGCCTACTATTAATGCTACAATTACATTATCAATTAATATCATTTTTTTAATTATAAAAGAATATAAAAACAGAATGATGTTTGTAATAAGAATAATTTTAAATACTAAAGGATTAATATTATATGATATATAAATAGCCAAAAGAACAAACAATAAATAAATAATTCCAGCTAAATTTTTAGTTATATCTCCTTTTGGTAAAACTCTATCCGGTCTGTTTATTTTATCTATCTCCAGATCAAAAATATCATTTATAATATTTCCTGCTGAGAAGGTAAGTGATTCAGAGATTGCAGCTAATAAAAGAAGTTGCGGAATTAGGTTAGATTTTAATGCAATAATTCCCCCAACTATTAC
>PFVA01000021.1 GCA_002790365.1 Ignavibacteriales bacterium CG_4_9_14_3_um_filter_30_11 | reverse complement strand
AAAATATTTTTTAAGGATTGAGAAATGAACAAAAGTTATCTTCGTGCACTTACGATGAAATTTAAAGTTGAATGCGTTGGGGCTCTACTATAATCACTAGATGCATTTCTTAATAGTTTTCGAAATATGATTTTTCACCTTTTATTATAAATTTATAAAACTTTTGAATGTTGTGTTTTAAGAAAAATTCTTGCTCTTTCAATAATTGCCACCAGGGGATTCTCCTTAATCGTTTGGAAGTTTTGCGGGCAATCAAAATTTTCTTCATATCTCTGAATAAAACTATTCCCAGAGCTGTGTATAGAATTTTTAAATATCTAAACCGGAAACTAATAATTCCTATGATTGTAATTAATAAAAATCGTAAAAGCCAAGGAATTATATTAATAAAAATGATTTGCCAATGAACTAATTTTAGATAAGTATAGAATATATTAGCCTGAGTTTTTAATGCATGTTTATAATTAAAAACTTTTTTTAGGGATTGTCCCATCTTGTGATAAAATATAAATTCTGGTTCGTAATAACATCTATATCCTGCAACAAAGGCTCTTAAACCAAGTTCAGCATCTTCATATCCGGTCCCAAAATATTCATCAAATAATCCAATATCCATTAACATTTCTGTGGAATATAAACCTGCTCCTGCACAGGTTCCAATATTTTTAAAACCCAGGTTATATTTTTCAATGTTTTCGTTATGTCCTATTGGAATGATTTCTCCACTTGATAGCATTTTATGTCCGGCTGAATCCATCAAACTCCGATTTTGGTTTATAATCATTTTACAACTTATCAATTCTGTTTTGAAATTCTGTAAATTTTCTTGTATTAATAAGATGCTTTTTGGTTGCGCTATTATATCGTTATTCAATAATAAAAAGTATTTATACCCATCATTTATTATCTCTTTGAGTATCAAATTATTAGCTTTTGTATATCCTAGGTTTTTTGGGTGATATGTAATTTTGATAGAAGGATTATTACTAAAATGTTTTTTAATTGCTTTTACATCCTCTTCTTTAGAACCATTATCTATCAAATAAATTATAATGTTTTCAGAATTTTCTGTAAGAACAGAACTGATACATTCATTAGTGTCATTAAAACCATTCCAGTTTATAATAACAATAGGTAATATTTTAGAAATATCAGTTTTCATAATTTGCAATACATACCTAATCTGTATTTAATATTTCAGCAATTTTATTTTTATATTCAGAAAAAGAAAATTCTTTTTCAACTTGTTGATAAGCATTCTCTCGTAATTTCTTCCACTGCTCTTGATTTGTATAAGTTTCAATAATTGAATTGGCAAAACTTTCAGAATTAATTTCAGATAAAATTATTGATTCTTTGTTTTTCCAACCTAATTGTTTACCTAATATTTCTGTTGCAATAACAGGTAATCCATTAGCGGCAGCTTCATGGATTTTATATGGTAGTCCTGCGGCAAAACGAGTTGGTGAAATAAATAACCTGCAGTGATCATAAAATTTATCCAGATCATTCAATTGTCCCAAGATATTAACTCCCTTGGTATTTAATAAACGAACATTATTAGCTTTGCAGGAACCAACAATGTTTACTTCTATATCTGGGATTGTTTTTTTAATAATTGGCAATACATTTTGTGTAAACCAAAGTATTGAATCAGTATTTGGTGAAGCCTCATCATCAAGATTTCCAACGAAGAGTAATCCATTTCTGTTTTCAAAATGGTCAGGTGATTTTCTTATTATTAGGCAATGACCCAGTATATGTACATTTGTTGCACCAAAATTCTTAAATTTTTCAGCATCTGTTTTACATACAGCAATCGTAGTGTCGGCAATTTCAGAAATCCGAATTTCTTTTTGATATAAAGTGTGGACTTTCTTTTTGTTTGTTATAAAACCTTTTAAATGTTTTCTTTCAATCTCTCTATCCGTAAAAATAGATTCAGCATCGTATATTATTTTGATGTTTGAAGTATAAATCTTAATTAGCTTTCTAACAGATTCTATGTTGTGAGGCCTACTTATCCATATAATATCATAATAATTTTCCCGGGATTTGATAAATTGTTTAAATCCATTTATTCCTAAATCTTTGATGACTTCAATAAAAGGATCAATATCTCTATATACTTCATCCCAATTATCTTCATAAGGATAGTTAAGGGGAAAAATGCTTAGTTGATAACCTAGGTCTTGAATGCAATGTATAATTGTATTTGAACGGGGAAATCCTGAGCCTAAATTTATATGAGGAACACGGTCATCTATATAAAGTATTTTTTTCTTTGCTTGGTTAGATGCCGAAAATCTAGCATTTGAAATGTTTGAAAAATTTGGGGCAAATTGTCTACTTAATTTTGTTTTATGTTTTTTAAAAAATGTATTCTGATTTTTTCTATGTAGATTGATAGCTTCTTGTGAAAGACTACTTCCAAATTCAAAATGTCGGATGACTGCCTTGTGATCATATATTACTTCCATTCCTTGTTCTTGAAGCCATAAGCAATAATCTGTTTCTTCGTAATAAGCCTGTTCAAAACGGGAATCAAAGCCACCATATTTTTTAAATAAATTGGTTTTTGTAAGTAGAAATGCACCGGAACAATAGTCAACTACTCTTTTAAAATTAAATTCTGGCAGGTAAGGTGCCTCATCTCTACCATAACCTAAACACGATCCGTCGTTCCAGATAATGCTTCCCGCTTCTTGAAGATTTCCATTTGGTAAAATAATTTTTCCTCCAACAGCTCCACAATTCTCATGGCTTTCAATAGTTTGGTAAACAGCTTTAATACTTCCCTCAAGCAACTCGGTATCATTATTCAAGAATAGTGTATACCGACCTTTTATATGTGGAATGGCTTGGTTACATGCATTTAAAAAATGTTTATTCTCCACATTTCGGATTATAGTTGCACCCTCAATTTTATTTAATAATATAGTCGTATCGTCTGTTGAATTATTATCAATAATAATTAACTCGTATGGAATTTCAATAAATTTTTTAATGGATTCCAAGCAAGCAAAACTTAATTCAACCTTATTATAAAAAACCAAAATTATTGACAATACCGGATTTTCATTTGAAAATTTTAAATTAGTATTTGATTGAATAAATTGATGGAATAATTTCTTCTTTTGAACTATGAACTTTTTTTTATCATATGATGGATAAATATTTTTTGTGTTTGATGAAATATTATCTTTATTAATTAATTGTCTTCTGAATCCTTCAGCAATTTGTTGTGGAGATTCGTTTTTTAAAGCTTTCAACATTACTCTGAGTTTCTCATTGGAAATTAATTTAGCTGTTTGAATGGGGGAACTAAATGCTATATGGATTAATTTCCAAAAAGTATCAAACATATTCCAACAAAAGAAAATTAGTCTGGAAAAAAAATTCTTTTTTGGTTTAGGATTATTATGAAGATGGTTCAATGATTTTTTTAATTTTCTATTTGAATATTGGAAAATAGTGAACAAAGCGTTAAATTTCCAAAAAAGTCCAAATGTATTTCACATTACTATATATACTGGGATATGGATTTACATGAGTACAACATTTGTTTTGTCAAAATAATCTTTTAGGTATAAAAATGAGATTTTCGTTAAATATAGATCATATTGCAACATTAAGAAATGCAAGGGGCGAAACGCAGCCTGAACCAATAACAGCAGCTCTTTTAGCAGAACAAGCAGGTGTTGATGGAATTGTTGTTCATCTTAGAGAAGATAGAAGGCATATTAATGAAAGAGATGTTAGACTATTGAGGGAATTGATATCTACAAAATTAGATTTAGAAATGGCTGCTACTGAAGAGATAATAAAAATTGCCTGTGATGTGGGACCTGAACTTGCAACGATTGTTCCCGAGAAAAGAGAAGAATTAACTACTGAAGGCGGATTAAATGTTCTCGATCAAATTGAATTATTTAAAAGCACTACAGATAGACTTCACAAATCAAATATTGAAGTATCTTTTTTTGTTGAACCGAATATTCATCAGATAGATGCTTCTGCAGAAATTGGTGCTGACTTTATTGAAATTCATACCGGAGTTTTTGCAAACGCAGAATCAGAAGAAGAACAAATTGATGAATTGGAATTAATTAGAAGTGCAGTAAACCATGCTAAGAAATTAGGTCTTGGTGTTAATGCAGGTCATGGGTTAAATTATCAAAATATAAAAGTTTTTAGAGAATTAGATGGAATTGATGAGGTAAGCATTGGGCAATCTGTTATAGCTCGTGCAGTTTTTGTTGGATTAGATAAAGCAGTTAAAGAAATGATGAGGCTTATTGGTGGAGCTTAATTAATTAGTCATTACGAGTTACAAATAAAAGCGTTGCTTTTATATATCAAAAGAATGACCTTATGTTATACTTAATAAATATATCTAGCAAGCAGTTTGACAGTTGCTCGACTGATGTTCTTAAATAGTCATCCCTTAAAAACCCAAATTTCTTTTGGGAAGTAAATAACTTGATTGAAAAAAGAAATAACCTGCCCGACGGCAAGGCGGGTCGGCAAAATAAAGTGATGATAAAAAAAGCAATAAAAGGGTCTGTAAAATAATTTTTGTAGTAGATTATTTCACTCCATTAAGTCATTCATAATGACTTTCTTTAAATCAGGTAGCTTCAAATTAAGCAGACTAATCGGATCAATTCTTTTATTGTACCATTTAACACCCCAATGAAGATGTGGACCTGTTGCTCTACCTGTCATCCCAACAAAACCAATTACATCACCTTTTTTAACATAATCACCAGTTTTTACATTTAGTTTATTAAAGTGAAGATAAACTGTAGTTAAACCAAATCCGTGATCTATCAAGACAAAATTTCCATTGTAATAAAAATTATCTCCAGCAATAATTACTTTACCACCTGTAGTTGCTTTTACAGGAGTATCCTTAGGTACATCAATATCAACACCATTGTGTGGAGATTTTGGTACTCCATTTAATATTCTTTGACTACCATACACACCGGTAAAATTTCCCCCAACAACCGGTCTGCTAAATCCATTTACAAAGAATGGTGTTTTCAGTTTACCTACCTCTTTTCTAGCTGCTTTCATTAAGTTAGATTCTGCTTTTATCTGTTTCAACTCTGATTTTGGAGGTGTGATATATTTAGTTTTTATTTTATTGATTCTTTGAATCTTGTATACTCTTTTTAATAACTTGAAATTTTTTGTGATGTACTCATCGTTTTTAAAAATAACTTTTAATTTGTGATAACCTATTGCATCTCTATCAAATCCAAATATAAAAACTCCCGAAGTGTCAAAATCTAAAGGTTTATCATCCAACAAAATAGTTTTAGCATTTTTTGTAACACCAATTAGTAGATTTCCCGGTTGAAGTGTTCCGTAAATTTTTAATTCTTGGGACAAGCTAAAAGAACTAAATAGAAATAAGAATAATATCAATTTATTATTTAAAATTTTCATTTTATAATTTATAATCCTTTATCAAATTTAGTATTAAAGATAAATAATATTCTTAAAAGATTAAAAAATTTAATTAAACCCAGATTTTCCATTGGAAAATCTGCCCTCTGGGCCGACAATTTGTAAGTAAATAAAGATCATATACTTAGTTATATAAAAATCTCGGAATTCGTTATTTGAGTAATATGTTTTTCTTACAAATTGCCAGGGGTTAATAGTAACTTCTAATTAAACTAATTGCTTGCCCGTAATATCCTCTACCAAATAAATTTAAATGATTTAATACATGATAAAGTTTGTAAATATTTTCTCTGTAATTGTAATCTTCTTTTAGAGGGAAAACTTCATTATAAGATTTATAAAATATGCCATTAAACTCGCCAAATAGTTTTGTCATAGCAAGGTCTGCTTCTCTATTTCCGTAATAAACTGCAGGATCAATCAAACTAGCTCTGCCTTTTTCATTTACCATATAATTTCCACTCCAAAGATCACCGTGCAATAGGGAAGGGTGCTCTTCACTTCCGAATAATATTTTTTCAATATTATTTTCAAGAAATGAAATTCCTTTTCTGAGCTCATCAGTAGCATATCCGTTTTTTTCAGCCAGATTAAATTGGAACAATATCCTTTTGTTAAAATAAAAAGTAGTCCAATCATTTTTCTCTTTTCCGTTTGGAATGTTTATCTGAGGTGTGGAACCTATATAATTATCTTCGTAAAATCCAAAAGCTTCAGATGTAAATTTGTGCATTTCAGCAAAAGACCTTCCGAAGCTCCCAAAAAAATCATTTTGCTTTTTCCCAATTTCTATAAATTCTAAAAGTATAAAAGTATCTTCAACTGCAATTACTTTTGGGGTGTGAATTACATTGGGTTTTGAACATTCTTTTAGTCCATTTGCTTCTTTACGGAACATATCTTTTGGGTGTGAATGATTTATTTTTAAGAAGAGATTTCTTTTATCTTCGAGAGTAATTTTATAAGCATTGCTTATACACCCTCCGGAAAGTGAGGTTGTGGAAATAATTCTGGAGTTAGTGATATGTTCTATTTTAGATTTTGTTTTATTATCAAACATATTTTAATTCGTCGTTCCTTAAAGAGTGATTTAGGTTGTTACAAACTGTCAATTGAATATTTTTAGACTTCTGGGCTACATTCTAATAACTCCAACGCCCAAAATGACTTTTTAAGGATCGACTAATTATTATAAGATAATTTTTTTAATTAGTATTAATTGTAATTTTATACAATAAACCTTGACATCCATCTTCTAAAATATCTAATACTTTTTCAAATCCTTCTTTACCGTCGTAATATGGATCGGGTACTTCATCTACTTTATTAGTAGTACAGAATTCAATCATTTTATGAATTTTATTAGAATATTTTCCTTCAATATCTTTAGAGTTTATATCACTAAAATTTTCATTGTCCATTGTTATTATAAAATCGAATTCATCAAAATCTTTATCAGGATTAAATCTTCTCGCTATGGAAGTAATTTCATATCCCCTTAAGTTTGCGTGCTGTTTCATCCTCATATCAGCTTGTTCGCCTGTATGGTAGCCCATAACTCCGGCAGAGTCAACAGAAATATTCCATTGAAGCCCTGCTTCATTTATTTTTTTTGTCATTATTGCTTCTGCAGCTGGGGATCTGCAAATATTACCAAGACAGACAAATAGTATTTTTGTGTTTTTCATATTTTATTCACTAATGAATTATAATAATTAAGATCTGATGTTACGCAAAGCTGAAAGATGATATCTTTTTATTAACCCAGATT
>PFVA01000216.1 GCA_002790365.1 Ignavibacteriales bacterium CG_4_9_14_3_um_filter_30_11 | reverse complement strand
TCTTTACCGGGAACATCTTTAAACTTTTTCATTTTAGGGTGAAGGTTAAATGCATCTCTAACTTCTTTTGGTGGATTAGTCCATTCAACACCTGAATATAATCCTTCAGTGTTTTGTCTGAATATTACAGAATTAACAGGTGGTTCTTCAAATCCATTATTAGCATTTCTTCTTATAAAATTAAGCGGATTTCCTTTAAAAGATTTACAAGGACGAATACAAATATCTAAATCGAAATGTTGTCTTAAACCTACAATTGGACTAAAATAAACAAATCCCTTTCCTTTTAAAGACTGATCTAATTCTTCAAGAGCTTTATCTTTAGGTTTACTAGTTATTGCGCCAAATAATCCAATTTTATGTTCGGTTAAAAGATCAATTGTTTTTTGTGGTAAAGGATTTCCTTGTTTTTGCCAAAACTCCCAACCAATATCTGCGTGTACATAATTTGCTTCAAATCCAGAGGCTTTTAAAACTTTTACAGCTTCAGGTAATACGGTTTTGCCAATACCGTCTCCAGGCATTGTAATAATTGTAGGATTCATTAATTTCCTATAAATATTTTAAATTAATACACACAAAAATTAGATAAATGCTACCACCTTATCAAGGAAATGAAAAAGTTGTAAATAATTGAATTTTTTTTGTATTTACTATTATTCTGCTATTTAGATTTTAATATATTCTTTTCACTAAATATGTTAAATTGAAGACTAAAATTGATAAATTATATTCAGAAAAATTCTATATTATTTTAATTTGATGAAAAAATCTGATATCACTCCCCTTAATGAAGTTGAAGAAGCATTTGCATTTCTTCATAACAACATAAAATTTTTTACTGAAAACTCTGCACAGACTCCAGAAAATAAATCTATTTTACTCAATAGCGATAAAGCGTTAGCCAAATTAGAAGAAATGTACAGCAATTTTATTGTACTTTCTGAATCCTCTCTTGATGTCATTTTTAAAATTTCCTTAATGGGAAAAATAATGTTCATAACACCATCAGTTAAAAATGCATTGGGTTATGAAGTTGATGAAGTTGTAGGAAAATCATTTATAAATTTTGTGCCTAAAAAAGAAATAAAAAATGCATTAAAAGGTCTTTCAACAATATTTGCAGAAAATAATTTAGAGAACTTCAAATTAAATTTAATAAATAAAGCCGGTGTTCTTGTTCCCGTAGAAATAAATGCTAAGCTGTTAAATATTGAAGGTGAAAAGAGAGGCCGTGGAACAATTCATATTATTTCTGATAGGTTAAAAACTGAAAATAAGTTAAAACTTTCAGAAAATATATATAGTGAAATATGGCAGCAATCATTAGATGGAATGAGACTTTCAGACTCCAGAGGAGTTGTAAAATATTGTAATAAAGCATATGCTGAAATTGTCGGTAAAAAAAGAAAAGAAATTGAAGGAAGACCATTTACGGATATTCTTGCATATGATGATGTAGATAATTCATTAAGGACATTTAAAAAATTATTTACTTCAGATAAAATTGAACCCCATTTTGAAACAACTATTACTTTATGGAATGGTGTAGTTAAAAATTTAGAAGTAACAACTTCTAAAATTTATAATGAAGAGGGGGACTTGCTCTTACTCAATATTTTTAGAGATTTAACTAAAATAAAAGAAGATGAATTTTTACTAAGGAAAAAAGATAATTTATTACAAGGAATTGCTGAAGCAACTAAAAGTTTAATATCTAGTAAAGATCTTAACTATGGATTAAATTCTGCAATTAGAATTTTAGGTATAGCAGCTGAAGTTGAAAGAGTTTATATTTATCAACATCAGGTAATTGAAGAAACTGAAGAACATTTTGCAAAACTAACTTACGAATGGACATCAGAAAATGCTGTTGCTCAAATAAATGAGAAATCTTTGCAAAGGCTTTCGTATTCAAGATTTGCTGCTTTAAATTTTTATGAAAATTTCAAAGCCGGCAGATCATTAAAATATATTATAAAAGATCTTCCTAAAGAAGCACAAAATTTATTTATTGATAGTAAAATCAAATCTATAATATTAGTTCCGATATTGATTGATGGAAATTTTTGGGGTTTTATTGGCTTTGATGAACTTACGGAAGAAAGAGCATGGTCAGATAGCGAAGAATATTTATTGCATACTACAGCAGCTACAATTGCAGGTGTTCTAAAAAGAGTTCAAATAAGTGAAGAAATTAGAAAAAAAAATAAAGAATTAGATATTGCAGCAAAAAAAGCTGAAGCTGCTGTAAAAGCAAAAAATGAATTTCTTGCATTAATGAGTCATGAAATTAGAACACCTATGAATGGTGTAATTGGAATGACAGGATTGTTACTTGACACTGAACTTGATGAAGAGCAAAAAGAATATGTAGAAACTATTAGAATAAGCGGCGATCAATTACTTGTTATTATTAATGACATTTTAGACTTTTCAAAAATTGAATCAGAAAAATTAGAATTAGAAAACCAGCCATTTGATCTTAGAGATTGTATAGAAGATTCTTTAGACTTGTTATCTCAAAAAGCTTCAGAAAAATCTTTGGACTTGGGTTACTTAATAGAAAATAATACTCCGGTTACAATTAATGGCGATGTAACAAGATTAAAACAAATTATAATTAATTTAGTTAATAATGCTATTAAATTTACTGAAGTTGGAGATGTTTTTGTTTCTGTTTCGGCCGAAAGTAAAACTGATGATATATTTGAATTAATTTTTTCTGTAAAAGATACCGGCATTGGAATACCCGAAGATAAAATGGATAGGCTTTTTAAATCATTTAGCCAGGTAGATTCTTCTACAACAAGAACTCATGGTGGAACTGGTTTAGGGCTTGCAATAAGTCAAAGACTTGCTCATATGATGGGAGGGGAAGTTTGGGTTGAAAGTGAATTAGGCAAAGGAACAACTTTCTTCTTTACAATTAAAGCTAAAGCTGAACAGTCTAAACAAAAAATTTATATTAAAACTCAACCGCCTGAGCTATTAAATAAAAGAGTTTTAATTGTTGATGATAACCAGACCAATAGAAGAATATTATATGTTCAGGCTGAATCTTGGGGAATGAAACCGATAGTTTTATCAAGTCCTAAAGAAGTCATAAAATTAATAGAGAAAAAAGAAAAATTTGATCTTGCAATATTAGATTATCAAATGCCTGAAATTGATGGTATTGAATTAGCATCAATAATTAGAAAAGATGATGAGTTAAATACATTACCAATAATAATTTTATCATCAATAAACCAAAAAGAAGAATTACAAAGAAGAAATTCAGTATTAGATATTCTCTTTTTAACAAAACCAATTAAACAGGCTCAATTACAACAAATTATTTTAAAAGCTTTACGAGGTGAAAAAAGGGAAAGAAAATATAAAAAATTTGAAAAAGAATTAGATAATACACTGGCACAAAATTATCCCTTAAGAATTTTAATAGCGGAAGATAACCTTGTTAATCAAAAAGTTGCTATTAGAACATTTGAAAAAATGGGATATCGAGTTGATGTGGTTGCTAATGGACAAGAAGCTGTGCAAGGTGTAAGAAATATAAAATACGATATTGTTTTTATGGATGTACTGATGCCTGAGATGGATGGATATGAAGCAACAAAATTAATCTTAGATGAACAAAATGAAAATACCAGACCAAGAATAATTGCAATGACTGCAAATGCAATGCAAGGTGACAAAGAAACTTGTTTAAAAGCCGGTATGGATGATTATATTAGTAAACCAATTCATATTGATGAGCTTCAAAAATTAATTATTAGCTGGGGTGAAAAAATAAAGAGCCAAAAATTAGATTTAGTTGAGAAGTTAAAATCTAAAGTAACAAGCACAAAAATAATTGATGAAGAAAAAATATCATTCCTTAATGATATCCAAACTCCAGAGGATCTAAAATTCTATAAAGAACTAATAAATATTTACATAGAAGATTTACCTAAAACTATTCAATTAATAAAGCATGCCCAGATAAATAATGACGCAAGAATGCTTCAATTTAATGCTCATAAACTGAAAGGGGGTAGTGTTACTCTAGGGATTCAAGCAGTTGCAGATATTTGCCATGAATTAGAAAGAAAAGCAAATGAAAATGAATTTGATGAATTTACTGAAATGTTAGTTTCTGATTTGGCAAAAAAAATTGAAACTGTTATTAAAGAATTAGATAAAATAAAAGAAAAATATACCGGCTAATAAATTACTTTAATAAGTAATAGTCTAATTTGAATGAATAAACCTTCTAAAAAAACCGCACCAAATAATAGAACAATAAATATATCAGAAAAAGAAAGGAAAGTTTTATCAAATAAATTAATACAAATCAAAGATAAGATTTCAGTAAAAGAAATTAGAAATCGTATTATAAATCAAGACCTTTGTGAGGCAATAGATTTATTACCTGATAAATTTATTAGCCTACTATTTATTGACCCTCCATATAATCTTAACAAAAAATTTAATTCTAATTTTTTTAAAGAAATAGATATAAAAGAATATGAAATTTGGTTTGATTCATGGTTTAGTAAACTTATTCCAAAATTAAAAGAAATTGCTTCTGTATATATTTGCGGAGATTGGAAATCATCCCCGGCTTTATTTAATGTAGCTGAAAAATATTTAGTTGTTAGAAACAGAATTACTTGGGAAAGAGAGAAGGGAAGAGGAGCAAAATCAAACTGGAAAAATTGTTCTGAAGATATTTGGTATTGTACAAAAAGTAATAAGTTTACATTTAATGTTGAAGATGTTAAAATAAAGCGAAAAGTATTAGCTCCATATAAAGATAAAAAAGGGCTTCCAAAAGATTGGGAATCAATGGGTGCAAATGCATTCCGAATTACTTATCCTTCAAATTTATGGACAGATATTACTATCCCTTTTTGGTCAATGCCGGAAAACACAGATCATCCGACACAAAAACCAGAAAAATTGTTGGCTAAAATAATTTTGGCTAGTTCAAATAAAGGTGATTTTATCTTTGATCCATTCTTAGGTTCCGGTACTACAGCAGTTGTTGCAAAAAAATTAGAAAGGAATTATTCAGGGATTGAAATAGACAAAGAATTTTGTTGTATAGCTCAAAAAAGATTAGAGTTAGCTGAAAATGATAATTCCATTCAAGGATATTACAACAATGTTTTTTGGGAAAGAAATAGTTTAAGCGAAATGAATAAAAAAGGAAAGAATACTAAATAGAGACTTCTGAAAAATTCAGATGTCATTCACGCTCGCCTTTTAAAGTATGAATTACAGCGGACAGGTGAAAATCCGTAAACTTCGTCTCCTAGACGAACTGGAATGGCAAATAACAAATAATTATTTTTTCAAAGGTCTCTATTAATAATTTCTTGAATTAGATTTTAATTTTGATGATCTTTCAAACCCAAATTAAAATTTGCCGGGTATCAGTTAACAGAAGATTGCCCAACCCCGTCAGGTCCGAGAGGAAGCAGCGGTAAGCATGATATTTGTGTAGCTGATTTCCCGGTTTTTTATTAATTAATTACAAGCTGATGTTAAGCAAGCTGAAAAGATGACATCTTTTTATTAACCCAGATTTTCCATTGGAAAATCTGCCCTTTTGGGCCGACAATTTGTAAGTAAATAAAGATCATATA
>PFVA01000206.1 GCA_002790365.1 Ignavibacteriales bacterium CG_4_9_14_3_um_filter_30_11 | reverse complement strand
AATATATTTAGATATTTAACTTTAGCAACTATCGTACTCTTCGGAGTTGGTAGTGTATATGCTGGAGGAGGCAATCGTACAGGTACAGCCGGTGCATCTCAGCTGCTTGTTCCGGTTGGTCCTCGCGGTATTGCTATGGGAGAATCCAATGTTGCTTCAGCCACGGGTTTGGAAGCTTTGTTTTGGAACCCAGCTGGTGTAGCGATCATGGATAATTCAGCATCCTTAACCTTTTCACATCAAGATTATATTGCTGATATTGGTGTAGAATATGGTGCAGTTGCTGCAAACTTTGAAGGATTTGGAGTTCTATCCTTTTCCATTAAATCACTTGGTATTGGTGACATACCTGTAACAACTACTACTAATCCTGACGGAACAGGCCAAACATTTGCACCTCGTGATCTAGTGGCCGGTATTACTTACGCAAAAAGATTAACTGATAAAATTTCAGTTGGTGTTACTGCTAATTTAATATCAGAAACAATAGACCAGGTAAGTGCAAGTGGTTTTGCATTTAATGTTGGTGTTGCTTATTCAGATTTAGCAGATATAACTGGTTTAAGTTTTGGTGTAGTTATGAAAAATGTTGGACCTCAACAAACTTTTGATGGTCCCGGTTTATTAAGAATAGCTACAGTTGGCGACCAAAATCGTCCACCAAATTTTATAGCTATAAATTCTGCAGCTTTTGATTTGCCGGCTTCTTTTGAACTTGGCTTAAGCTATTCACCTTCAATTGATGAGCACAATTCACTTTTATTAACAAGTTTGTTCCAGAATAACAACTTCTCGGATGATAGTTATAAATTTGGATTGGAATATGGATATGATAACACTCTATTTATTAGGGGTGGTTATCAAATACAAGCTGAAAATAGCGATAACTTTATATATGATTATTCTGCCGGTGTTGGTTTTAATTATGACCTATCCGGTGTAGCCTTACAGGTTGATTATGCTTACAAGCATACTGACTTTTTTGGCGGGAACCATATATTTGGTGTAAGCTTCGCATTCTAATATATTAACTGGAGTATTATTATTACTCCGGTATAATTCTTTATTAGAAAAAATTAACCGTACAGTCGAATTGACTGTACGGTTTTTTTTAATTAATCTCAGATTTTCCATTGGAAAATCTGCCCTCCGGGCCGACAATTTGTAAGTAAATTAAATAAAGATCATATACTTAGTTACTCATCTTACGCAAAATATGTTTTTCTTACAAATTACCAGGGGTTAACCCCGCTATATAAAATGTTTTATAAAAACATTTTATATAGCGTCCTTCGGCAAAAAATTCATTTCCAATGAATTTTTTTGGTTAAATTGAAAATTTAAGAATTAACTGAGTTTTTTAAGATTTGTTTTTATCACTTGATTTGAAGTAAATATAATTTAGCAGATTGTGAGTTTGGATCAATCTTTAGTGCTTCTTTAAAATATTTTTTTGCCAGATCAAATCTTTCCATTAGTTGATAGAGCCTGCCCAAATTAGTTAATGCTAAAACGGATTTTGGGTTTAATGAAATTTGTCTTTTAAAACTATTTATAGCTTCCTCTAAATTATTTACCATTGCATAGGAGTTACCTAAGTTCAAGTATCCGTTGGGTATATCCGGATCTAAAGCTAAAGCTTGTTTATAAAAACTTATTGCTTTCTCACCATTTTTATAACCAAGTGCATAAATGTTGCCTAAAGTAAAATAAACATATGGATTTGTACCGTCAATTTCTTTTGCTTTATTTAAGGCTTCTTCTGCTTTTTTAAAATTATTATTTTCAAATAAAACTATTCCAAGTAATTCTACATAAGATACTTGTTCCGGTTTTGAAATAACGGCTTTTGTTATAGCAGATATTGCAAGGTCATACTGCGTGCTACTTCGATAAATTTTTCCTAATAAAAATAAAGCCTCATGATAACCTGGTTTTAATTTAATAGCTTCTTCTAAATTCCTTATTGCTGCTTGATATTTATTTTTTTCAAAATATACTTCAGCTAAATTAAAATAAGTTCTGGAATCAGGGTGGTTCGTTAATCCTTTTTCTAAATAGGTAACTGATGAATCCAAGTAATCTTTTCTGTGATCGTATTCTTTAAAATACTCAAGATATGCAATTCCTTTTCTTGCATCCCTATAATTATCATTTTCATCTATTGCAGGAACAAGTTCAATGGTTGATTGATTTTCAGGGTGCCTAACAATATCCCAATTAATTACTGATTTATAAGCATCTTTTCTTATCCAGTGATCAGTTAGAGAAACACCATGAAGAGTATTGGACATACCTGTTTGTTTCATATGGCAGGAAACACAATTCAGAGAAACATTGTGAGAAAAACCCTTAATTTCTTTTATCTTATTATAAGGGTGGCATGAAATACATTTTTCATTATAATGACTTATTTGAAATGTCTTAATTGATTTATGTACATCGTGACATGTAAAGCAAACTAATTTTCCTTCACTTTCCGTAAAACATTTGCTCATCATTAATCTATGCGGACTGTCACCAACTTCAATTGCTTCTGTGTTGGTAACTTTTGGGTAATAAACAGATCTGTTTGTAGAAAGCAGTTGACCTGCTCTGAAATCAAACGAACCCTCTTCGTTTTGTAATACCCATGCTTTACCTTCTAGATGGCACTGCATACAAATTGATAACTGTCTTTGAGGAGAAAGTTTTAAAGGATTCACAATCGTACTGGAATTTTTAGGTATTTTTCCTAATGAGTTATTAATATATTTTATGTGAAGTTCACCCGGACCGTGACATCTTTCACAACCAATACCAAGCACAAAAGGTTTTTCAAATCTATCTATTGAATTGGGGAATTCATTTAGATATGCACTGTGGCAGTTTATACATTTTTTTGCTGCAAATCTGGAGAATCTTAAGTTCTTATTTTCTTTATACCCGGGACTTAAAACCCATGTTTGTTTAAAAGTATTCCAGGTTAATGGCAGTTGATAAAATTTACCATTTACTTCATAAAAATACATTCTCAAATTATGACCTGAGCCCACAGAATACTCTGCTTCATTAACAATTCTATGTATTACATTTTCATTTTCATCTAAGCGGTATTCTTCCTGAAAATATTTATCATCTTTTTTGAACATTGTGTAATAGTAATTGTTCTTTTCATCATAAATTGGTTTTGATTGAGGATATTTTTCTACAATAATTTCAGGCGTAAGTTTTTCTAATGAATGACCCATCTCAGAATGTTTATAATCATTAGAAATAATTGCATGGCAGGAGTAACATTTATCTTTACCTACATATTTTATATTACTTGCTGTGTTTAAATAAATAGTGCCGTTATCATTTACAACATCTTTTTCATCAAAAATATAATCATTTGTGGTTTGCAAGAAATAGAAAACCAAAACAGTAACTGCTATTAAAGGCACAATTGATATTTTAGCAATTTTCTTTAGAGATCTTTTTGTGGTTTTTAATTCTGTCATATATTAAGGAAATATTTAGGCTGATAAATAATGAATTGCAATCTATAAAAAATATTACATAAATTTAAGTGAAAATTAATTATTAATTAAGGGATGGTAAAATGAAAAAACATATAGTGTTTTTTATAATTATTTCAATCTCCTTTGCAACTGGTTTTATTGTTAATTCAGAATCAGGAAAAGAAATTACAAACATTATGATAACCGAGGCAGGTAATTTAATAGGTTTGGAATTTACCACTAATGAAAAAGATTCTATGCAGGTGCTGCTAAAAGAACAAAGAGATTATTTCAAGACAATAAGAGGAACAAGTCTGAAAAACAGTGTTGTTCCGGCAGTTACATTTAATCCTATACCTGTTGGCTTTAAAAAAACAAACAAAAAATCATCTCTAAATTTAAGTAATTACTCAAATGTAAAAATGTCCAATGAATTGGAAGAATTATCATATTACTCAATAGGACAACTTTCTGAATTGCTTAAAAACAAGAAAGTAACTTCTACACAGTTAACAAAAATGTATTTAGAAAGACTAAAAAAATTTGATCCACTTTTGCATTGTGTAATTACATTAACTGAAGAATTTGCACTTGAGCAGGCAAAAAAAGCTGATGAAAATTTTGCTAATGGAATTATTTTAAGTCCATTACAAGGCATACCCTATGGAGTAAAAGATTTACTTACCACAAAAAAATATAAAACTACTTGGGGAGCAATGCCTTATAAAGATCAATTTATTGATGAAGACGCTGAAGTAATTAAAAAATTAAATAATGCTGGTGCGGTACTTGTTGCTAAGTTAACACTGGGTGCTTTGGCAATGGATGATTATTGGTTTGGAGGAAGAACAAAAAATCCTTGGGATACAAGTAAAGGCTCAAGCGGTTCTTCTGCCGGTCCGGCATCAGCTGTTTCGGCAGGACTTGTGTCATTTGCAATAGGCACAGAAACTTGGGGATCTATTATTTCTCCTTCAACTGTTTGCGGTGTATCCGGTTTAAGACCCACTTACGGTAGAGTAAGCAGAACAGGAGCAATGGCATTAAGCTGGTCTATGGATAAAATTGGTACAATTTGTAGAAATGCTGAAGATCTTGCTATAGTTTTCAATACTGTTTATGGAAAAGATTCTAAAGACCAATCACTTTATGATTACCCGTTTAATTATTCACATAAAATCGATTTTAAAAAATTAAAGATAGGTTATTTGAAAAATGATTTTGATAAAAAATATGATTTTAAATTACAAGACTCACTTACACTTAACACATTAAAAATGTTGGGTGCTGAGTTAATCCCGATTGAACTACCTGAAATTCCTGTTAATGCAATACAGATAATACTAACAGCAGAAGCAGGAGCTGCTTTTGATGAATTAACACTAAGTGGAAGGGATGATCTATTAACCAGGCAGGGCAAATACGAGTGGTCAAATATTTTCAGAGCTTCCAGATTTATTCCTGCAGTAGAATATGTTAATGCAAACAGAATTCGTTTTTTGTTAATTCAAAAAATGTATGAATTAATGCAAAAGGTGGATTTTTATATCGCTCCTTCATGGGAAGGAGATAATTTACTTCTTACTAATTTAACGGGTAATCCAAGCGTTGTTGTCCCTAACGGTTTTTCTAAAGATGGAATACCGACCAGCATTAGCTTTACAGGCAGGCTATTTGATGAAGGATTAATAATTTCAGCAGCAAAAGCTTTTCAGGATGCAACCGACTTTCATTTAAAGCATCCGGAAATGTTTAAATAAAAATACTATACACTTATATTTTTTGCTTGTTCCTTGAATTGAATATCGGCTCTTCTGTTAAGTTCTGTCTGAACAATAAACCAAACGGCAGGTGGAAACACCATATAAAGCACAAACAACAGCCATAAATTCATTTGTCCATTTGTAACTTTTTCATAAAGCTGTGAAAACTTATAAATAGAGTAAATTGAAGCAAATGGTACAAAAATTAAAACAGTCCATAATGCGGGGTTTGCTTTTTCATCATTTGCTATTGCTTTTAATTCTACTGAGATTTGATAAAACCAGTAAATACTATAAATACCCAAAGTAAAAATTGTTATAAAAACCTGCGCAATCATATTTCTTTTTTTAATGTAAACAGGCACTATTCCTCCTATAATTTTGTTTTTATTGAAACGGTACTTTTATAGAGGTCATAATAGTAAATTCTCAATTATAGTGAAAGAAGAAAATTAATTCGATATATTATA
>PFVA01000175.1 GCA_002790365.1 Ignavibacteriales bacterium CG_4_9_14_3_um_filter_30_11 | reverse complement strand
AATCTACTTTAGTTATTTCCTTAAAAATGGATTTAGCCCCAACTCTGTGAGCTTGTTTTCTCATAATATCCATTAATTCTGGTCCTTGGATTCCTTCAACAAAACCCGGGTAGTTTTCTACCTCAGTTGTAATTGTTAACTGTCCACCTGGCTGCATCCCTTCAAAAATAATTGGACTTAAATTTGCTCTTGCAGTGTATAATGCTGCAGTTAGTCCTGCCGGACCAGAACCAATAATTATTACTTTATGATGATTATCTGACATTTTGACTCCGAAATTTTCTACAATAATATTTTATTAACTTTTGATTAGATTCATTTAATTTACTTTTGATTCAATTAAACTTTTTTTGAGGTGAACCGCATTTCTTTTTAGTCCCTTTAATTTTGATCTATTGATGGGGCTATTTTCAAATCTTTTTTTGAATTCTGGTTGTTCCATCTTTAAAATTTTTTCTATCTTTATTTCTTTGTTTCCATCTGCTGGTAAAAAATTATTTTCAGAAGTCTCAGATGAAAATTTTATATTCCAAGGGCAAACATCCTGACAAATATCACAACCAAAAAGCCAGTTATCAAATTTACCAATAAATATTTCAGGTATTTCACCTTTGTTTTCTATTGTCAAATACGATACACACTTATTTGAGTCAACAACATAAGGTTCAACTATTGCATTTGTAGGGCAGGCATCTAAACAAGCTGTACAATCCCCGCATAAGTCCTTAATTAGTTCATTGTAATCAAATTGATAATTAGTAATTATAGAAGATAAAAAAATCCAACTGCCTAATTTTTTATTAATAATATTTGAATTTTTTGAAAGCCAACCTAGTCCTGCTCTTTTTGCCCAAACCTTATCCATTACAGGGCCTGTATCAACATAAGTTTTGCATTCAAATTTTGGATCAATTTTTTTTAATTCATTTTCAAGTTTAGCCAGTTTCTCCCAAATAATTAAATGATAATCTTTACCCCAAGCATATCTTGAGACTTTACCATTATCGTTGCTATTGGAATAATTTTCTTTTGTATAATAATTTGTTGCTAATGAAATCACACTTTTGGCATCAGTAAGTATATTCTTTACATCTTCTCTTTTATCTATATTTCTTTCCATATATTTCATCCCGGCTTGGTAACCGGATGAAAGCCATTTATTTAGATTTGTTATTTCATCATTGAGAATATCTGCTTTAGCAAACCCAACCAAATCAAACCCCAATGCATTTGCTTTTTCAATTACAATATTATTTGTGAGTTTTACCAATTAGTTTTTTTTTCTTCAGCTTTTATATAAATATTACCATCAATTATTTTTATTGGATAACTATTCAATCCATTGCCTCCATTATTCATTTTCCCATCTTTAAGATTAAACTTCCATCCATGTACCGGACAAATCACACAATTATCTTCAATAAATCCTTTATAAATTAATGCTGAATGTTGGTGAGGACAAACATTACATAAAGCAAAAATATCTCCTTTAATATTAAATAATGCTATATCAATGTCATTTATTAAAAATCTATTGCCAATTCCTTCAATTAAATCTTCTTGTCTGCAAACTTTGGAATATTTTTCTGATAACATTTTTAATCTAAGCTCTCAAAAGCATCTTTTAACATAATCCCTTTTTCAGTTGATTCAACAGTAGCATAATCATATTGAGGATCGTGTTCAAATACTAGTTTCCAATTTTCTTCAACAGCTTTATTTAGTAAGTATTTTTTTTCTTGATAAGTAATTAATGGTTGAAGATCGTAACCCATTATGTATGGCAACCTAATGTGTGAATAAGTTGGGAATAAGTCACAGCAGTATAGAAGAGTATTTGTGGAATCAGAAATTTTTATCAACTGTTGAGAGAATGTATGGCCGTTTATTATTATAAAACTAATGGTTTCATCAAATTGATTTTGTTCATCAACAAAATTTAGAATACCTTCTTTTACCAATGGTATAAAATTATCCTTAATGTAACTCCCTTTATCTCTATCTGTCGGATTTAATGCCCATTCGTAATTCTTTTTTTGAACAAGATATTTTGCATTTGGAAATGTTGGTAATAACTTACCATTCATTAGTATTGTTGAGCCCCCAGTATGATCAAAGTGAAGATGTGTTAAAATAACATCTGTAATTTCATCCGGTTTAATTCCTTCAACTGATAAAGCTTTTATCAAAGAATTATTTACTTGTTCAATGGAATAAATATCTCTTGATTTCTCATCCCATTTATCCCCCATACCGGTATCAATCAAAATATTTTTACTTTCTGATTGCAGCAATAAAAGTCTGGTTGCAAGTTTAATTCTATTTGCTTCATCGGGTGGATTATTTTTACTCCACAGTGATTTTGGTATTATACCGAACATAGCACCACCATCAAGCGAAAAATATCCCGCGTGGATTACTTTTATTTTATATACACCAATTTTCATTTTTATATTGTATTTAGAATTTAAATTACTGAAGATTTATAATATTATAAAGGTTTGGTTTTCTCTAACATATAAAAAAAAAGGACATCATATTGATGTCCTTTAATTTCCCCACTTACAAGATTTAGCGACCTAAAGTGTCAAGAACTTCTTTTTTAGCTAATAAGGTCTCTGCATCCTCTATATGATTTGGGTCAGGCACACAACAATCAACAGGACAAATTTCTACACATTGCGGTTCATCATGAAAACCTTTGCACTCCGTACATTTATCTGGAACAACATAAAAGAAATCTTCAGAATAGAATCCTTGAACTCCAGATGGGGAATGTTCGTCGGCACCATAATTTTTTCCATTATAATCCCATTCCATTCCACCTTCATAAATTGCACCATTTGGGCATTCAGGTTCACATGCACCACAATTTATGCATTCATCAGTAATTTTTAACGACATTTATATTTCCTTCCATTTTTATTAAATAAACTACTAATTAAAAAATATTGGGAAAAAATGTGCCAATCTTTTTGATTAAGTTTCATTTAAAATTTTAAATTATTATCATTTTTTTGACTATAAATGAACGATAAAAATAAAATTGTTCTTTATTGTGAGAAGAATTTCTCAAAAGAAAGGAATAAAAAAAGGACATAAATATGTCCTTTTAAAATAGAAACTAAGTATTAATAAATTATCTTCCTATTTGGTCCAGATAATCTTTTCTTTTTAATAAAGTAGCTTCATCTTCAACATGTTTTGGGTCTGGTAGGCAACAATCTACGGGACAAACTGCTGCACATTGTGGCTCATCATGGAATCCTTTACATTCTGTACATTTATCGGGTACAATGTAGAAAAAATCAGCTGAATAAAATCCTTCAGCACCACTAGGAGCTGCATTTCCCTCACCATAATTTTTCCCTTCTAATTCCCAATTAACACCACCTTCATAGATTGCAGTATTAGGGCATTCTGGCTCGCATGCACCACAGTTAATACATTCTTCGGTTATATATATTGCCATTTACAATTTCTCCTTATAAATTAATCAGTACAATATAATAAATTGTTGTGGTAAAATTAACTTTTCATTTATTAAACATCAATAGACTAATAATTTAATTAACCTACTTACCAACTTCCACTGGCACCACCGCCACCAAAAGAACCACCGCCTCCTGAAAAGCCACTAAATCCACCGCTTCCTCCAAAATTTCCTCCAGAACCAAATCCACCGCCCCAAAAAATTGCATTCCTTCCTCTACCTCTTTTTCTAAAAAATGATGAGAAAAATATAATTAAAAACAAAACTGTAGTGATTATGCCTGAAATATTTTTATTGTTCTTTTTATTTTTAGGTAATGATTGGTACTCACCTTTAACGGCAGAAATTATTGTGGATATGCCTTTATAAATCCCATTAAAAAAATCACCTTGTTTGAAGTAAGGAGAAATAACATTTCTTATTATTGAACTGGCAAGTGCATCGGGTAAAGCACCTTCAAGCCCATAGCCTACTTCTATTCTCATTTTTCTATCCTCTTTAGCCACAAAAAATAAGACACCGTTATTGTTTTTTTTAGTTCCAATTTTATTTTTTTCAGAAACATCCATTGTATAATATTCTAATGGATAATTATCTAAAGTATTGATCATTAAAAAAACAACTTGATTGCTGGTTGTGTCTTCAAATGTTTTAAGATCTCTGTTAAGGATATTTAGCTCGGAGCTAGTAAGTGTGTTTGTGAAATCATTAGCCCAATATTTTAAAGTGGGAATATCGGGCTGTGAAAATGTTACGGATATAAATAATAATGAAAATAATATTTTCATTTTAAACTAAAATTTTACTGCCGGTGGCACTTCAGTACCGGGTGTTGACTGAAAATATTGTTTAGGTGAAAAACCAAACATACCGGCAATAGTTGATGCCGGAAATAATTTTATTGTTGTATTATAATTTTGAACTGTTTCATTAAATCTTTTTCTTTCAACAGCAATTCTGTTTTCTGTACCTTCTAATTGTGCTTGTAAAGAAAGAAAATTTTGATTGGCTTTTAATTCAGGATATTTTTCAACAGTCACTAATAGCCTGGATAAAGCACCGCTTAGTGAACCTTGTAATGCTTGAAATTTTTGAAATGCTTGAGGATCATTTAAAACATCTTTGTTAACATTTAATTGGCTAACTTTTGCACGAGCTTCAGTTACATCAACAAGAACACTTTTTTCAAAATTTGCATATCCTTTAACTGTCTCAACTAAATTTGGAATTAAGTCAGTTCTTCTTTGATATTGATTTTCTACCTGGCTCCAGCTTTGAGTAACAGTTTCGTTCAAGGTTACCATATTATTATATGTATTTTTTCCCCAAATAAAAATCATAACTGCAAATATTACTAAGATTACACCTAATGATAATCCAATTAACATTCCTTTTTTCATATAAATTCTCCTAACACTAAATAATTAATATTTTATTTTAAAATTGATCTTGCAATTACCATTTTCTGTATTTCTGAAGTACCTTCATAAATTTCTGTAATTTTAGAATCACGCAAATATCTTTCAACAAGATATTCTCTTACATAACCATATCCGCCGTGAATTTGAATTGCATCAAGGGCACATTCTACAGAAATTTTTGATGAGAACAATTTAGCCATTGCTGCTTCTTTATAAAATTGTTCTCCTCTGTCCTTTTTAGCTCCGGCATTTAGAGTCATTAATCTAGCAGCATCTACTTTAACAGCCATATCAGCAAGTTTAAATTGTATTGCCTGAAAATTGGAAATTTCTTTACCGAATGCTTTCCTTTCTTTTGAATATTTGATTGAAGCATCAAGTGATGCCTCAGCGATACCAACTGCCTGAGAAGCGATACCAATTCTACCTCCGTTAAGAATATTCATTGCAAAGTTAAATCCTTTACCTTCTTCCCAAACAATATTTTTAGCTGGAACTCTGCAATTTGCAAAAGACAATGAACAGGTATCTGAACTTCTGATGCCAAGCTTATCTTCTTTTTTACCTTGTGTAAACCCGGGTGTACCTTTTTCAACAATAAAAGTAGTAATCCCATGATGACCTTTTTCTTTATCAGTTGTAGCCATCACCATATAATAATCAGCAGAAGTTCCGTTTGTAATCCAATTTTTCATTCCGTTAAGAACAAAGTAATCCCCATCTTTATCTGCAGTTGTATGTTGTTTTGTAGCATCACTGCCGGCCTCAGGTTCTGAA
>PFVA01000199.1 GCA_002790365.1 Ignavibacteriales bacterium CG_4_9_14_3_um_filter_30_11 | reverse complement strand
TTAATTATCTTATGAAATTTGATCTTGTAGTGACCAATATGCACAAAGTATTTATTGTTTTTATTTATACAATACCTGCAGTAATGATTTTTGCGCTGACTGATAATATTAATTGGTTGTTCGGGCTTTCTCTCGGTATTGGCAGTGCTTTGGGCGGTTGGTGGGGAGCAAAATTTTCTATTAAAAAGGGAGAGAAATTTATTAAATATGTTTTGATGACTGCAATTTTAATTATGGCTGTAAAAATGTTCGGGTTATAAATGATTCTGCTTAATTATGATTAAAAAAAACAAAAAAGTTCTGCTTAAAAAAATAACTGTTAAAGCAGGAAAAGTTTTGCTTGTTCTATTTGCAATTTCTTTGCTTCAGGTTTTGCTTTTAAATTGGATAAACCCTTTTACAAGTTCTGTTATTATTCAAAGACAAATTAAATCATTTTTTTCAGGAAAGAATCCGGTTAAATATGAATGGTATAATTATAAAGATATTTCAAAAGAAATGGCTTTAGCGGTAATTGCATCTGAAGATCAAAATTTTCCTGAGCATTTTGGTTTTGATATTGAACAAATAAATAAAGCAATTAAAGAAAGTAAAAGAAAGAGAAGACTTAGAGGGGCAAGCACAATTACACAGCAGGTTGCAAAAAATTTGTTTTTATGGGAAGATAAAAGTTTTATTAGAAAAGGCTTTGAAGCATACTACACTTTATTGCTGGAATTATTGTGGAATAAAAAAAGAATTATAGAAGTTTATTTAAATATTGCACAAACAGGCAATAATATTTTTGGGGTTGGCTCTGCAAGCAAAATTTATTTTAAAATACCTCCGTTAAAATTATCGCCGGATAAATGCGCTCTTATTGCTGCTATTCTCCCAAATCCAGTAAGATTTTCAATCATTAATCCCTCTGAATATATTAAGAACAGACAGGTTTGGATATTAGAGCAAATGAGTCAATTAGGGGGTATAGATTATATTAAAAATTTATAGAAAACTATGTGGTTTGATTTAA
>PFVA01000121.1 GCA_002790365.1 Ignavibacteriales bacterium CG_4_9_14_3_um_filter_30_11 | reverse complement strand
ATTCTTACAGTTTATTTTAATGAATCAGATTTTGTAAAAAGTTTCATATAATTCTCAAAATTAAATAAGCGATACCTCTTTCCACCAGTAATTTCAGATAGAATACCGAGCTTAATAAAATCCTGGATTAATGAATTAGCTGTTGCCGGTGCAACTCTTAGATATACTGCAACATCATTTGAATTCACTATAGGATTAGAGTACAGCATATTTACTAATTGTTTAGCTTTCGAAATCTTCTTTCCCAGCGTAACAATTTTTTTATTTTCAATTTCTTCTTTTAATTTCAGGATACTCTGAAATGTTTCAATCCCTTTTTTACTTGTTTCAGTTACAGCAACAAGAAAAAATTTTATCTACTGTATTAAATCATTTTTTATCCGTACACGATTAAGATTATCATAATAAAGTGTTCTATGTTTTTCAAAGTAATCAGAAAGATATAATGTTGGTTTAGCAAGAACTCCGGAACCAACCATTTGAAGAGTAATTAATAATCTTCCGATTCTTCCGTTATCATCAAGAAAAGGGTGAATGGTTTCAAACTGATAGTGCCCGATAGCAGCCCTGATTAATGATGGAACATTTATATTTTCATTGTGCAAAAAGTTTTCAAGATCGTTCATCAGATTATTCACTTCAGTATGAGGTGGAGGAATAAATGTTGCATCATTAATAGTTGAACCACCAATCCAGTTTTGGCTTGTTCTAAACTCACCTGGTGTTTTTTGTTCACCTCTTACACCCTGCAATAAAATTTTATGCGATTCCTTCAATAATCTAGTAGAAGCCGGAATCGTTTTTAATTTTGATATCGAATGGTTCATTGCCTCAATGTAATTTTGAACTTCTTTCCAGTCATCTCTTTTTTCCGGCAGTATTTCATCATTCTTCAAAAGAGCTTCTTCCATTTCAGTTTGGGTTCCTTCAATTCGGCTGGACTTAGTTGCTTCTTTTACAAGATGCATTCTTATAAAGATATCCACATCCGGAACATAAAGGGAAAAAGCATTGAGGTTGCCAAGATTAAGATTAGCTTCCGATAATAATGAATTTATTTTCGGGTCAGTCCAAATCCATTCCT
>PFVA01000234.1 GCA_002790365.1 Ignavibacteriales bacterium CG_4_9_14_3_um_filter_30_11 | reverse complement strand
GAAGAAATTCCTAAAGATCTTTTAACACTTGTTGAAGATGTTATCTTTAATAGAAACAATGAATCAACTGAAAAATTAATTCATTTTGCTGAAACAGTTAAAGGTAAACAAAAAGATGAAGCAGTAAAAGGTGAATGGAGAAATTTATCAGTAGAAGAAAGGCTTAGGCATGCCTTGGTAAAGGGTATTGTAGATTATATAGAGGAAGATACGGAAGAGGTTCGTAAAAAATATGATAAACCATTGAGCATAATTGAAGGTCCCCTTATGGATGGAATGAGTGTTGTTGGTGATCTCTTTGGCTCAGGAAAAATGTTTTTGCCTCAGGTTGTTAAAAGTGCAAGAGTAATGAAAAGAGCAGTCGCTTATTTAACACCTTTTATAGAAGAAGAAAAACAAAATATTGGTGATTTAACCGGTGCAGGAAAAGTTTTATTAGCAACTGTTAAAGGTGATGTTCACGACATAGGGAAAAATATTGTCAGCGTTGTGCTTGGCTGTAATAATTATGAAGTAATAGATTTAGGGGTTATGGTTTCATCAGATAAAATTTTACAAACAGCTGTTGAAAAAGATGTTGATATAGTTGGCTTAAGCGGATTGATAACTCCTTCACTTGATGAGATGGTACATGTTGCAAAAGAAATGGAAAGAAAAGGAATTAAAAAACCATTACTGATCGGCGGGGCTACAACATCGCGCATTCACACTGCGGTTAAAATTGCACCCAATTACAAACAGTCAACAATTCATGTTTTAGATGCATCAAAAAGCGTTCCTGTTGTTAGTAATTTATTAAACAAAGATGATAAAATTAGAATAGAATTTATTGACAAGTATAAAAAAGAATATATAGATCTAAGAAAAAATTATTTAAGCAAGAGAGAAGAAAAAAATATTATAAGTTTAGAAGAAGCAAGAAAAAACAAATTTAAAATTGATTGGAAAAAGACCAAGACAACAAAACCAAATTTTATTGGGACAAAAACTTTAATTGATTTTCCTTTAAACGAAATCAAAAATTTTATTGATTGGACGCCATTCTTTTTAACATGGGAAATGAAGGGCAGATATCCAGAAATATTTGAAAGCAAAACATACGGTAATGAAGCA
>PFVA01000080.1 GCA_002790365.1 Ignavibacteriales bacterium CG_4_9_14_3_um_filter_30_11 | reverse complement strand
GTCATAACAAATTTTTCTTTTGAATTTAAGTTTACACTTGTGCCGGGAAATATTGTGAATTCTTTCGGCTCAGATAAATCTGCCTGTACCTTTATCCACGATTTATCAGTTGCGGAAATTTGTAAAACCAAATTTTCTGAATTTTTAACCGGTGTAGTTGGTTTGTTTTCTATATATCTTTGCTGCGTTTCATTTCTAACTTCTTCGTATGGTTTTTCTTGAATAATTATTTCAGGATTATTACTAGAACTGAATAATATTATTGATAAAATTATTACTCCAACTCCGGCAATAATCAATAATTTTACATTTTTTTTGTCAGTAAAAAAACTTAGGTTGGTTTTGGTTTTTACATTATTGTCTGATTTGTTTTTCTTATCTTCAAATATTTTTTCATTTTGATCAGGTTTCTTTTCTTTTATTTCTTTTTCAATTTCTTTTTTTCCTACTTCTCCTATCTTGGTATAATCAATCCCCTTTTTGGCTGCTTCGTATTTTTTAATGGTTTCATTTACATTTAGACCAATAAATTTTGCATAATCTTTTATAAATGCTTTCACATAGATTTCCGGTAAAAAGGAAAAATCACCGTTTTCCATTGCCTGCAAAAATTTTATATCAAGCCTGGATCTAGCAGATAAATTTTGTAAAGTTATTTCAGTTTTTTCTCTGGCTTTTCTAAGCTCTTGTGCAAATTTATTTAACATATTAAGTCTTTTTTAATTATTCTTTATTAGTTTGGCTGCGAATGCTCCATCAGAATTATGTACATGCGGAATTGTTTGAATGCAGCCATGCTCATCTATTAATTCTTGAGGAAATTTTTTTGAAATATCGCACAATTTAAATTCAGGATGATTATTTAAAAATTTATTAACTATATCAAAATTTTCTTCAGGTTCAATTGAACAAGTGCTGTAAACCACATAGCCTCCATCATTTACTAATGTAGAAGCTTTTTCAAGTAATCTATATTGAAGTTCAGACATTCTTCTTAAATCCAAAAGATCGTGTTTCCATTTGATATCAGGTTTTTTTCTAAGTGTCCCTGAACCAGAGCAGGAAACATCAGCCAATACTCTGTCAAATTTATCGTTTTCAAAATCAAACGCATCGGTTTCAACAGTTTTAACGCAAGTAATACCTAACCTCTCCATATTCTTTCTTAATATTTTTAATCTGCTTTCATACTTGTCAACAGCAATAATTTCTCCTTGATTGTGCATTAAACCTGCAAGGTAAGCTGATTTTCCACCAGGTGCAGCACAAAGATCAAGCACTCTCATTCCCGGTTCTACATCTAAAAGTTTGCATGCTAAACCAGCACTTTCATCTTGAATATTAAAATAACCTTTGCTGAAATATTCCCAGGAGGTAATATTTGTCAGATTTTTAAGAATAAAAAATTCAGGTAAATATTTCCCCTGATAATAATCAAGGTTTACAGATTTCAGGAGTTCTTTAAATTCATCTTGTCCGACTTTTAAATTATTTACTTTTAATGTAAGAAATGGTTTTTCATTATTAAATGCCAAAAGTTTTTCAACATCTTCTCTATCAAATCTTTTTAAATATCTTTTTACCATCCAGGAAGGGTGAGAATAATAAGCTGTTATATATCCGAGCAGATCTTCATCAGGATTAGGATATCTAATATTATTTTTATTTTTAATTATGTTTCTAAGAATAGCATTTGTAAGATCAGCAGGTTTTTGTCCCTGTAGTTTTTTTACAAACTCAACTGCTTCATTTACGGCAGCGTAGTCCGGTACCTTATCTAAAAATAAAATTTGATACAGAGCAACTCTTAACCCGTTTTTTAAATTTGGAATTGCTTTAGAAAACTGCCCTTTATAAAAACCGTTTAAAATCCAGTCCAATCTTCCCATCCATCTGACAACTCCGTGGACAATTTTATAAAGAAGTGCTTTGTCTTCACTTATTAACTCCAGATCTTTTAATTCAATATCAAGAAGTTTGTCAAGATAAGCATCTGTTCTTTCTACTCTGTTCAATATTTTTACTGCTCTTCCCCTAACACCATCATAAAGTGCTTTAATTGAATGTACTTCAGCTTCACTCATAAATTAGTTATAACCCTTCCTCTCATTTTTTGTTTTGTCAAATATTTTTTTGAATAATTTTTTGTCGGCAATATTAAAAGTTTTATTTCTTCTGTCAAAAACTATCGAAGCGGTTTCAACGGCTTTATCAAGTTTATATGTTTTTAAAAATTCACAACCATCCCAAGTAAATGAAGGAATATATTTTTCAGGGAATCCAGCTCCGTAAATATTGCAAGAGAATCCAATAACAGTTCCTGTATTTATCATTGTATTTATTGAAGTTTTAGAATGATCACCAATAATAGTGCCTAAAAATTTAGTGTTTGTGTTAATTTCTTTATTGTTCACTTTTACATTTATGTTTCCATAATTGTTTTTTAAGTCGCTGCAATTAGTATTTGCCCCAAGATTAACCCAACTTCCAATATAAGCGTGACCGATAAATCCCAAATGCTGCTTGTTAGAAAATGGAAGCATAATTGTATCTTCAATTTCCCCTCCAACTTTACAATTTCTGCCTATACTTACATTATCATATAATGTCGCGCCACTTTTAACAATTGTGTTTTCACCAATATAAACAGGTCCTTCAATAACAACATTGGGATGTATAAATGCATTTTTATCAATAATTACAGGTCCGTTTGTTGCGTCTAAAACAACACCGGGTTTTAATATTACACCGTTATTAATAAAGATATTTTTTCTGTTTACACACTGAATACCTGCGGACATTATTTTAATTTTATATCTTTTAATTTTTTTTGCTAAAAACTTTGCATCGTTTATAAGTTCATTGGGATTGTGTTTTATTAAATCCCAAATATATTCTGTTAATTTTATATCCACTTGCTTTGACGGAATTTTGTTGAACAAATCCCTATTAATTGTATCCGGCAGATTGTTTTTAATTGATGATAATGTTTTGCCTGATATTTTAGCTGCAATAATATCATTTCCTGATAAAATTACATTGTCTTCTTTATTTGTTTTCTTTAACTGATCTGCGATTTTTTTATTGAAAATAATTCTTCCGTTAATAAACAAACATTCCTTATCGGAAATTTTATTTACATCATTTTTAGAATATTCTTTTTTTAATGTATCTTCTAAATATTTTCTGCAGTGAAGAGTAACCTTAGACCCTGGTAAATGTCTTTCAATTTTTTCCCTTAATGTGCTTATGCCGCAAACCAATTCATATACCGGACGGGAGTAAGTTAATGGATTAAATTGTTCTGCTTTTTCGTCTTCAAAAATACAAATCTGCATTTTTAACTCTTTATATAATTACAAATTATAATTTAGCATTTTTAAAAATAATATTCTCTTTTAATTAATTACTAACTGATGTTACGCAAAGCTGAAAGATGAGTTACTAATTAGTAGTTATGTTTTTAATTAAGGTGAATCATAATTAATAAAAAATATGTTTCTATTAAAGAAGAAAAGAATAGAGTATTTGAGAAACATTTGGGGAAAACAAATTGATAAACATCGAAATTATGATTTGATTTCATCCTATTATGCTTTATTGACGAAGAAAAGTGATGAAGTGTTTGTTGATGATAAAACTTGGATTGATTTAGTTTGCTTCTCGTCTGCAATAAATTGATCTAGTCCTATAGGGTCTGCGACTGGTCTCTTTGACCACCAGTTTGGATCTCCTTCAGATGCCCAATAATACTGGATATATCCAAAAGGTTTTTCTTCCAGATAAGCGATGTATGGTTTTGCCGTATCTTTGCCAAAAATTCTGGGAAGATACTTTTCACGAACTTTTTCCAATGTTATTTTTCCTGATCTCCACCATTCCTGCAGGTGCCTCCGGTTAAGCCACTCAGCTAAATCGGGAAGGTCTGATTCCTGCAGAGATTTGAACTTAAAATGTAATTCTGTCATTGAAAACCATGCTTTGTCAACATTGATGATAGCTTCTCAATCAACTATTTTCCTTAGTAGTAAATGAACTTGTAATATTATGTATCATAATAATTCCAATAATAAAAAGAAAAACCGCTGTCACCGTTCCGGGAAAATATTCTTTTCTTAACAAACTTAACCCAATGTGCATAATTCCGTTACCAATACCACCAATTAAAATAAAAAACCAAACAATAAGAAAAGACATCTTAATATTATTAAAAGACCCGATTGCTGCCAGCAGAAAAATAATAAGCCAAACTATATTGAATATAATAAATTGGCTTCCTGTCCAAGAATTTGCATTAAAAATTGATGGCAACTCTTTGTAAAACCCCATATAGTATTCTTCGAAAAAATGTGCTATCTGAATTAGGATGCCTATTAAATATAGCTTTGATAATCTCCTGGTATAACTCTTATTAAAATTTAACCAAATAATTAATGAAACAACTAAGCCTATATTCAAAAAGATAACAGACAGACCCATATACCAAAAATTAAACCCGAGAGCAACTATGGTGAATAAAATGGCAATTATGTTTTCTTTCGTTTGCAATTGACAACTCGTTTTTTGTTACTTATTAACTTTCCAGAAGTATGCAAAAGGGAATTAAATTTCTGATTTGCAAGTTTTTTTAATCTTTTGGAAAGCTCAGACTATAGCCTTACCGTTAGCGGTTCGTGCTTCTTTTTCAGTCTTGTTGTTTCTGCCCATGTTAGTCTGTATAATAGCGAACCATTGGTCTGCTTTTAGATGTTCTATCAACGATTTCAAAGCCTTCTCGTTCAAATGATTTATACAAACCTATCCATGCAAAAGCATCTGGAAGTTTTTCTTGTGTAGGAATTGTTGGATATGCTTCAATGATTTTTATTTTTTTCTTTTGAGCATATTTGATTATTGCTTTTAGAAATTCTACCGAAACGCCTTGTCTCCTGAATTTTTTATCAATAAAAAAACAGGAAATAGACCACACAGGCTTGTTGTCAATCCGTTTATGAACTCGTGAGTTTTCTATTTTTAAGAAATTTTCACGAGGGGCAAATGCACACCAGGCAATCGCTTGTTCGTCATAAAATCCAAGCATACCTGTTGGTTTGTTACTCCACACAAGTTTTTTCATTGCTGACTTGTTACCGTCATTTTCTTTGCCTTCCTCAAAGTCTTGTTTTTTAAGGCGGAACGACATACACCAACAATTTCCACAAGCACCTTTAGCACCAAAAAGGTGAACGAATTTTTTCCAGTTATCTTTTGATAAAGGTTCAAAAGTTAATTTACTTAGAAATTCTTTGTTTTTAGTTGTTTTCATTTATTCATTTATTTGATTGTTCGGTAAAATAAAAATTATTGAAACTATTTATTTTTTGAAAAAATTTAATTGGAGTTGAATTGAAAAGATTAAAAGGAAAAATAGCATTTCTCTTTGTTGTTATTCCAATGAGCTCTTACCTTTTGGTCTTGAAATAATTTTATTGCTGTTTCTTTTGTCATATTTTCTGATTTTCAATTCCAAATCCAAAGATAAATATACATTTTATTTTACAGATTATATTTTGTGCAAGGTGTTCTTACAATGAAAGCTAACATTTGGCAGCTACAAGAAGTTGGCGATTTCGAAGCACAAAACTGTCAACCTGCACAAAAGTTTGATTGGAAAACAGAACTTCATTTAACCACTGAACCGCCAATTTCTTAAACCCGCTGTTAGCGCCAGTGGTTCTGTCTTCTGTGTCAGTGTCCACACCGTGCTTTCTACTTAAATGTTTTTTCATTACTCTGTTGTCTTTATGAGTTGTTGCGATAATTTTTCTTTACTGTTCCAGATGTTTGTATATTTCAAAA
>PFVA01000188.1 GCA_002790365.1 Ignavibacteriales bacterium CG_4_9_14_3_um_filter_30_11 | reverse complement strand
TGTTTGGACAATTACATTAATTAATTTAATTAATGAAAGAATTAATATTGGTATGCCTTGGATAAGAATGGCAATTATATTATTTGCTGTTATTTTATTAACATTGACTTCATTAATTCTTCTCAACTCCAAAATCATTAAAGAAAGATATAAATAGTTTAAAACAAGATAGCCCGATTTTAATTAAAATCGGGCTATTAAGAGCTGGCAATGGGACTCGAACCCGCAACCTGCTGATTACAAATCAGCTGCTCTACCAATTGAGCTATGCCAGCATTAAAGAAGCATTTTCAAAATAAATTGTTCGGCGTAATCTGATTTATCGAATGATGCCCGAAAATTTTAGAAGTTCAAAACTATATTATTTTTCTATACTTTGCAACATTAACTTTATATTTACTTATCTAAAAATACACTTATTTTTGAATACTATGAAGCCAAAAAAAATTGAAATAATAGAGAAAAATTTAGTTATCAAATGGGAAGATGAAAATATAAGCAACATCTCACTTATTTATCTGCGCAATGAATGCCCATGTGCAGGCTGTAAAGGTGAAACTGTACTTTTGAAAGCCTACAAACCTCCCAAAATAGAAAAAGCTACTCCAAATATGTTTAAAATAAAAAATATTAAAATAGTTGGGGGTTATGCAATACAGATTTTGTGGTTAGACGGACATAACACCGGGATTTATTCCTGGGAATATTTAAAAGATCTTGAAAAAGGACAATCAAAAAATTCACCTCAAAATTATAATGAACTATTATGACTATAACTAAAGCTCAATTAAAATCTATATCCAATCTAAAATTAAAAAAATTTAGAAATCTGGAAGGTAAATTTTTAGTCGAAGGAGAAAGAGGTGTATTTGATGGATTAAATTCCAATCACAAATGTGAAATTATTTTAGTTACTAAAAAATTTTTTGAAAACAATACAAATTCATTAAAGAAGATTAAGAATTTAGAAATTGTAACAGAAAATGAATTTAAAAAAATAACAGAAACTATTAATCCTCAAGGTATTGCAGCTGTTTTTTTTAAGAAAAAACAAATCAATAATTGGGCTAAAAACCTCTCATCAGATCTAATTGTATGTTTAGAGGATGTCTCAGACCCGGGAAATGTTGGTGCTGTTATAAGAAATTGTGATTGGTTCGGAATTAAAGAAATAATTATTAGTGAAAACTGCGCTGATATTTATAACCCTAAAACAATTAGGGCAAGTGTGGGTTCTATTTTCCATTTGAATATATACACTAGTAAAAACCTATTAACTGATTTAACTGAAATAAAAAAGTATGGTTATACTATTTCATCTTCAACATTAAATGGTAAAAATATTTATCAATTTCAGTCAAATAAAAAAGCAATATTAATTCTTGGGAACGAAGCTAATGGAGTAAGTAACAAAGTGATGAATATTTCTGATGTTTTACTAACAATTCCTAAAATAGGTAATGCTGAATCATTAAATGTGGCAAGTGCCTCAGCTGTTATTTTATCAGAATTAACTAAGCCCAAATTTCTATAAATCAATAATATTTTTTATTATACATTTATTCTTTTAACATCTTATTAAAACATAATGATAGATATCCTATATTCATTTGACCTTGCTATTTTTTATTTTTTTAACCATACAATCTCTATTGGAATATTAGATAAATTTTTTGGCTATATAACAAATGTAAATCATTGGTATTTAGTTTATGTAATATTGCTCCTTATAAGTTATAAATATGGGGGTAAAAGAGGAAAAATTGCAGCCATTTCTACCATCTTTTTAATTTTAGTTTCTGATCAATTTGGTGCAAGTATAATAAAACACTTAATTGCAAGAATAAGACCCTGCAATGCATTAACAGATGCTTTAACTCCTTTGGGTTGTACAGGAAGTTATTCCTTCCCTTCCAACCATGCACTTAATAATTTTGCTGCAGCAGTTTTCTTTTACAGACTCTTTCCAAAATTGAAAGTTGTTTTATTTCTTGTAGCTTCACTAATGGCAATCTCAAGAGTTTATTTGGGTCTTCACTACCCTTCGGATATTTTAGGTGGCGCAATCATTGGATCCGGTATTGGATATCTTTTTGCATCTACAGCTTTAAAAATTGAAGAGTACTTAAACAAAAAGCAAGGTGTTAAAAAGTGAATAAGATAAAAATAAGAACTGCTACAAAAAATGATATGCCAATAATTTTGACTTTAATTAGAGAAATTGCAGAATATGAAAAACTTTCACACGAGGTTGTTGCTACTAAAGAAAAAGTTAGAGAAACTTTATTCGGCAATATAAAATATGCTGAAGTAATTATAGCAGAATATGATAACAAACCTGTTGGGCAGGCACTTTTCTTTCATAATTATTCCACTTTTTTAGCCCAACCAGGAATTTATTTAGAAGATCTTTTTGTTCGGCCTAAATTTAGAGGAAAAGGTATTGGCAAAGAATTACTTAAAAGCTTAGTTAAAATTGCAAAAGAAAGAAATTGTGGTAGAATTGAATGGACTGTCCTTGATTGGAATAAACCGGCAATTGATTTTTATAAAAGTCTTGGATCCAAACCAATGGACGAATGGATAACTTATCGTTTAATATCAGATAATTTTGATAAATTATTAAATAAAAATGAATAAAATCTTACCATTTTGAATTACTTATTTAATTAATAATTCTTTAAATTTGATAACTATTTATAGCATTCTTTAAAAATAAACAAGGTAAATATGAGCAGTATTAATAGAAGAGTTGTAATTACCGGTATGGGAGCTTTAACACCAATTGGATTAACTGTAGTTGAATTTTGGAATTCTATGATGGAAGGAAAAAGCGGTGCCGGACCTATTACCAGATTTGATGCTTCTAAATTTAAAACAAAATTTGCCTGTGAATTAAAGAATTTTGATCCAGTTAATTATATGGATAAAAAAGCTGTAAGAAGATTGGACCCTTATGCTCATTATGCTTTTGCTGCAAGTAAAATGGCTGTTGAAGATAGTAAAATTGATACAGATAATTTAACAGATGATGAAAGAGCTAAAATTGGAGTTGTTTTTGGAAGTGGTATTGGAGGGATAGATACCTTTTATGAACAATCAATACTTAATCACGAACAAGGTCCGGATAGAATTTCCCCTTTCTTTATCCCTATGCTAATCCCTGATATTGCTGCCGGTACTTTATCTATTCATTACGGATTTAGAGGACCTAACTATTGTATAGTTTCAGCTTGTGCTACTGCAAACAATAATATGATTGATAGTTATATGCTAATAAAGAATGGCATTGCAGATGTAATGTTAACCGGTGGTTCTGATTCAGCAATAAATGAAATGGGTATTGGTGGATTTAATGCCTCAAGAGCTTTATCATTAAGAAATGATTCACCAGAAACAGCCAGTAGACCTTTTGATCTTAACAGAGATGGATTTGTTCAAGGAGAAGGTGCAGGAGCTATGATTCTTGAAGAATTAGAACATGCTTTAGAAAGAGGTGCTACTATTCATGCAGAATTAATTGGAATGGGATTATCTGCAGATGCTTACCACATTACTGCTCCTCATCCTGAAGGATTAGGCGCAATTAAAGCAATGGAATTAGCTGTTGAAACTGCAGGTATTAAAAAAGAAGATGTTGATTATATAAATATGCACGGAACTTCAACTCCTTTGGGTGATATTGCAGAGACTAAAGCAATTAAAAAAGTATTTGGAGAACATGCTTATAAAATGAATGTGTCTTCTACAAAAAGCATGACAGGGCATTTACTCGGTGCTGCAGGTGCCGTAGAAGGTATTGCATCGATCTTAGCTATAAAAAATGATATGATACCTCCTACTATAAATTTTGAAACTCCAGACCCTGAATGTGACCTTAACTACACTTTTAACAAACCTCAAAAGCGTGATGTTAATATTGCAATAAGTAACGCATTCGGTTTTGGGGGTCATAATACCACAGTTATTTTCAAAAAGTTTTCTGAATAAAGAACATCCCAAAGTAGAAAAAACCGTTCAAAAATGAACGGTTTTTTCTACATCACCCTTCCTTACTAAAAATGATCTTGGAAAAACTGCATTCTAGTTTTAAGTTATAATTTGAAGTTACGCAAAAAACTAGCAGCGAAAAGATGTCATCTTTAAGCATTGCGTAAGTCAGTTATAATCATCATTGTGGGAATAATATTTTAACCGGAGGAAATGAGAATGAAAAATATATCTTTTATGATGGCTATTGTCCTCTTGATTACTTTCTGTTCTTCTGCACAAATGCAAACTACCCGGGAAATGCTTCATCATCTGATTTTGTTTATTCCCCTCCGTTGCACACTTTTCTTTTTCATTTTCTGCCGGGTTTAATTTCTGGAAATATAAAGATAGCACAGTTTTTATGGGGTATACATATTCAGCCATACCAATGGTGCTTGGTATTAGTTACCATTCAATGTGGAAATTTTTTGAGACCTATTTAGGAGGGGGTATAGGCCTCACATTAACAAGCAACAACTTTCCAAATTTTAATGGTAACAGAAATTTTTGTTATTCTGGTGTTGCCGGAATAAAATATAAAATTAAAGGAATTGATCTTGTTGTAATTGATATGAACATTCGTTATTGGGCTATTGCAACAGATAAATTATCAACCTATTGGTTAGGGTTTAACACGGGCGTAACATTTAACCTGTAGAAGACAACTATTCTTTCAGATATAAACTATTTATATTTTTTTATTCAGTTAATCTTAATTGTAATTATTCCACCCGGCAAAAATTCAAATTTTCTTCATTATACTTCTGAATATTTTTTCTTGTTTGATAAAAATAATTGTTAGAAAAGAAATTATAGACAATCATATTTAAGAGATAATTTTATGTAAATTTGAAATGACTTATTAGATAATTAAGTACATTTACAAAATATTTTAACTCAATACATATGCTAAAGCCAAAACTATTCACCACCTTAAAAGATTACAACAAAGATATTTTCATTAAAGACATGACCGCCGGAATAATTGTAGGCGTTGTAGCGCTTCCATTAGCTATTGCATTTGCAATTGCCAGTGGCGTGCCACCCGAAAAAGGATTAATCACTGCAATTATTGCTGGATTTATAATTTCATTTTTTGGGGGCAGCCGTGTACAGATTGGCGGGCCTACCGGTGCCTTCATTATTATTGTTTATGGAATTGTACAAACTTATGGAACAACTGGTTTAGCAATCGCCACAGTTATGGCTGGTATTATTTTAATTATTATGGGTCTTGCCCGGTTTGGAGCATTAATAAAATTTATTCCTTACCCGATTGTTGTTGGTTTTACAAGCGGAATAGCGCTCCTAATTTTTTCTACGCAGATAAAAGATTTTTTTGGATTACAAATTCAAAAAATACCTTCAGAGTTTCACGAGAAATGGATAGTTTATTTTAACTCATTTGGTACAATAAATTATTATGTATTTGGAACAGCATTTGTTGCATTATTAATCATGATATTTTGGCCAAAAGTAACACATCGTATTCCCGGTTCTTTAATAGCATTATTGGTAACAACAATAGCAGTTTACTTTTTTAAGATTCCTGTTGATACAATTGGAAGTAGATTTGGAAAGATTTCTTCAAGTTTACCGCAATTAACCTTGTATGATATTAATCTTAACATAATAAGAAATTTAATTGCACCTGCTACAGTTATTGCATTACTTGCAGCTATCGAATCGCTCCTATCGGCTGTAGTAGCCGATGGTA
>PFVA01000149.1 GCA_002790365.1 Ignavibacteriales bacterium CG_4_9_14_3_um_filter_30_11 | reverse complement strand
GGAAGCTATAATATAAAATATCAACCTACCGGACTTGACAGAGTAAAATTAGCTTCAACATTTTTTTATCTGATTCCCGGTCCAAAAATGCTTTGGCAGTTTGGGGAATTGGGCTATGACATTTCAATTAATCAGGGCGGAAGGACAAGTGAAAAACCAATTCTATGGAATTATTATACCAATTCAGATAGACAAAAATTATATAAAACAATTGCTGTATTAATAAAATTACGGACAAGTTATGAAGCATTTAGCACAACCAACTTTTCTCTTGCTGTTGATAACGCATATGCTGTAAAGAAAATTTATCTTAACGGAGATTCAATGAATGTATCTGTTTTTGGAAATTTTGATGTTAACAATCAAAGTACAATTGCAAATTTTCAACATACGGGTTTGTGGTATGATTATTTTACAGGAGAAAGTTTGAATGTAATAAGTACCAGTATGTCTATTCCATTTACACCTGGTGAATATCATATTTATACAGATGTTAAATTACCTGTTCCGGATTTAATTGTAACAGATGTAAAAAAAAACGATAACGCTATTATAACAGATTATAAATTATTTCAGAACTATCCCAATCCTTTTAATCCATCAACAACCATTAACTATTCAATTCCATCAATAGGGACAAGTCACGACTTGTCTGTACAATTAAAAGTATTTGATGTGCTTGGAAGGGAAGTTGCAACATTAGTTAATAAGGAACAATCTACAGGAAATTATTCTGTCATCTTTGATGCTTCATTTCTTTCTAGCGGAATTTATTTTTATACTTTAAGAGCTGGTAATTTTATTCAAACAAAAAAATTGATACTTTTAAAATGATTTCTTAACAAAAAAAATATTTAAGATTTTGATCTAAAGCCAGGTTCAATTGTAAAAGAATTGGGTTTTTTATTTTAAATTGAATTATATGGAACTATGGATAATAAAGTATTAAATTATATTTAAAAAATGTCAATCATTTCATACCAATAGATGATAAAAATAAAATTAAATATCTTTTTTACAATCTTACTTTTTTCAGGGATTATAAATTTTATTATTGCCCAATCCAATCATCTAAAATTCACACATCTTTTTAGTGAACACGGACTTTCACAAAATACAGTTCATAGTATTTTACAAGACAGCAGAGGTTTTATGTGGTTTGCTACAGAAGATGGACTTGACAGATATGATGGGTATAATTTCAAAATATATAAAAACAATCCACAGGATAATAGTTCAATTTCTGATAATTTTATTTGGACTATTTATGAAGATAGAGACAGTGTATTATGGGTTGGAACAAATAACGGAGGGCTTTGCAAATATGATGTGTATTTGGATTCATTTATTTCATTCAAAAATGATCCTGCTGATTCTAACAGTTTAATTTTTAATAATGTAAGAGCTATTGTTGAAGACAGTTTTGGAAATTTATGGATCGGCACAGAAGAAGGATTGGATAAATACAATAAAAGAGAAGGGATTTTTACTCACTATAAATATAATCCTAATAATTCCCATAGTATTAGCAACAATGTAGTTCTTGCTCTTTATGAAGATAAAGATGGTGTACTTTGGATTGGAAGTGACAGAGGCTTAGATAAATATGACAGAGCAAATGATAGGTTTATAAGTTATTCAAGAATTAACAAAAAATTTGAAAATAATATAGTGTTATCAATTGTTCAGGACAATAAACAAAAATTATGGATTGGAACTATCAACAGTTTCATTATGATAAACCTAAGCACTAATAATATTAAAAAATTTATAATGGATTCGTTAGAAAACAAAAACGGAAACATTAATAGGATAAATGCAATAATTGAAGATGATGAAAAGATGCTTTGGGCAGGGTCCGGCGAAGGTTTATACAAATATGAAAAGCAAAAGAATTCATTTATCAGAATAAACCCCGATATCTCAAACGCTGATATATTACTTAATAATAATATTCTTTCTTTATTTAAAGATAACTCCGGAATAATCTGGATTGGAACAGCTGAAGATGGTTTATTAAAATTAAGTAGAGAAGTATTGCAGATTAAGCATTATAAACACGACCCATCAAACAAAGAAAGTCTTAACCAAAACACAGTGCGTTCAATTTTTCAAGAGAAAAATGAGACCCTGTGGGTAGGTACCTTGGGGGGAGGATTAAACAGGTTAAAAAAAGATGGTGAGAATTTTTTTGTTTATAAAAATAATGTTAAAAATAAATTTAGTATTAATGATAATTCAATTTCAGCTATAATTAAAGATAAACTTGGTTTCCTTTGGGTTGGTACTTGGAGTGGGGGAGTGAATAAAAGTATTTCTCCAATTGATACAAAACAATTAAACGAAATTAAGTTTATAAATTTTAAAAAATCTTATTCAGCAATTAACAGTGGTGGTTCTAATATTATACAATCTATTTATGAAGATACTAATGGACAAATATGGATAGGAACTGGAATTGGTTTAGATGTTTATGATAAACAGAATAATAAGTTTATTAAATTTATTTATAATCCGAATAACCCTCATAGTCTTAGTAACAACATGGTGCAATCTTGTTTAATTGAAGATGATTTTGGAAATCTTTGGATAGGAACTTGGAATGGTTTAAATAAATTATCTAATTCTTACAGAAAAAATGTATTAAAATTAAAAAATCAGGATGTAAAGTTCGAAATAATTAAAGCAAATCTTCAAAACAAATTTAGCCTAAGTGATGATAGAGTTATATCAGTTTATAAAGATAATGAAGGTAATCTTTGGTTTGGTACTTACGGAGGCGGTGTAAATAAACTTTCTGTAAATAAACTTAATTCTGAAACACCAAAATTTAAAAGGTACAATATAGAGGATGGTCTAAATAGCAATATAATTTATTGTATTCAAGGTGATAATAATGGTAATATTTGGATGAGTTCAGATAACGGATTATCAATGTTAATTCCAAATGATAATACAGTAAGAAATTATGATACAAACGATGGGTTGGAAAGTAATCAATTTTTTTGGGGTGCAAGTTTTAAAGGCAATAATGGTAAATTATTTTTTGGTGGCACCAAAGGATTTTATGTACTTAACCCTAATCAGATAAGAACTAATAGACATATTCCCAAAATTGTTATTACCGATTTTCAAATTTTTAACAAACCATTAAAAATAAACAATAACGGTTTACCGCTGACTCAATCAATAATTACTTCTGACGAAATTAAACTTAACTCTGCACAAAATGTTTTTTCTATTGAATTCGCTTCACTTGATTTCGTTTCACCGCAGAAGAATTTATATACATATATGATGGAAGGATTTGATAAAGAGTGGATTTATTCCGGAAACAGAAGATTTGTTACATATACAAATTTAGATCCTGGAACTTATTTATTTAAAGTAAGAGGCTCTAATAATGATGGTATTTGGAATAATGAAGGTAAAACATTAAAGATTATTATATCACCTCCAATCTGGAAGACTTGGTGGTTTATTGCTTTTGCTACTATATTAATTGGTGGGCTTGTTGCTTCAATTATTTATTTAAGAATTAGAAATCTGTTTAGAATTGAACGAATAAAAACAAAAATCGCTGCTGACTTGCATGACAACATAGGATCAAGTTTAACAGGAATATCAATTTTAAGTGAAGTGATCTCTAAAAAAATAAAAACAGACGATGATGATGTTAAGTATTCATTAAAAACTATCAGTAAAAATTCTCGTAAACTTATTGATGATTTAAGCGACATTGTTTGGTTAGTAAATCCTAAAAGAGAATCTTTGTATGACCTAATTTTAAGATTGAGAGATACTTATGCAGAGTTGCTTACATATACCAGTATATCTTTTAAATCAGAAAATATTAAGGCTTTAGAAAAAGTAATATTAACTATGGAGTATAGACAAAATATATTTTTGATTTTTAAAGAAGCTATCAATAACTCAATTACACACAGTAACTGTCATGAAATAATTTTGGATGCATCTATAAAAGGCAAAAGATTAGAAATGACAATTAAAGATAATGGGACCGGTTTTGATATTGAAAAAATCAAAAAGGGTAATGGTTTAGATAATATGAAAAGAAGAGCCAGAGATATTGGCGGAGATTTACAGTTAATAAGAGCTGATGATGGTGGTACAATTATTAAATTTGTAGGAGATATATTATAAAATATTATTTATCTTTAGTTTTAATAAAGGCAGAATATTATTTATGATCAAAGTTGTAGTTGTTGAAGATGACAATGAAATTAGAGAAGGATTAAGAATATTAATTGATGGCACTGATGGCTATTCTTGTATAAATACTTATTCAGAATGTACTTCAATGCTGAAGAACATAGAAAAAAACAATCCGGATATTCTGCTTATGGATATTGGCTTGCCTGGAATGAATGGAATTGAGGGAATAAAAAAAGTTAAAGTTATCTTACCTGAAATAACAATTCTTGTTTTAACCATCTATGAAGAAAATGAATTGGTTTTTGATGCATTGTGTGCAGGTGCTTCCGGTTATCTTATAAAGAAAACCCCACCATCGAAATTACTTGAAGCTATTAAAGAAGCATCCAACGGAGGCTCACCAATGAGTTCACATATAGCAAGGAAAGTAATAGAATCATTTCAAAAAAAGGGGAAAAATTTGGATAAAAAAAATGAATATGTATTAACAAAAAGAGAAAAAGAAATTCTAGGTGGTTTAGTAGAAGGTAATAATTTCAAAGCAATCGCTGATTCCTTATTTATAAGTGTTGAAACCGTACGATTTCATTTTAGGAATATTTATAAAAAACTTCATGTTCATTCACAATCGGAAGCTGTTGTAAAAGCCATAAAAGAAGGTATTGTATAGTATCTTGATTTTTTGAATTAAAATGATGTTTTTACCACTTCAATTAGGTGGTTAAAATCACTTATTTTATTAAAATACCTATATTTAGGTAGTGGTAAGATTTGTTATAATTAGATAGATTGAATCCGTTAAAAGTTTTCAATACATAATTAGTGTAATTATTTTTAGTTAAAAAAAAAGGGACCTTTATAGAATAAATTTTACAGCTTTCCAAACTATTTTCAATAGCTTTCTTTTTGTTTTTCTATAAAGTTCATTTCTAAATTTATGCTTATTACTAAAATTAAATGGTTTATTTTAGATTTTATTAATATTAGGTATAATAATTTAAAATTTAGAGTACAACCTATTAGTTCTCAATCCATTTCAAGATATCCAAATTACAATTTCAAAAGAGAAAAGAAATATTTCATAAGAGAAACAAATGAATTAAGCAGAGGTAATTCTTAATGTCAAAAATTTATAGAATTATTAGCATTTGTATATTTATGATAATAACTGCAAATTTTACAATTGCACAAACAGGTAAAATTGCCGGTAAAATTGTCGACGATAATACAAATGAACCACTACCTTTTGTAAATGTTATAATTTTAGGAACTAATTATGGTGCAGCTACAAACTTAGAAGGTGAATATTCTATAATTGGTTTATCCCCAGATAGTTATACAATAAAAGCTTCTGCATTGGGATATAATTCTATCACATACACAAATGTAAAAGTATCAATTGACCTAACAACTAAAATAGATTTTAATCTTACATCAGCTGTATTAACATTAAGTGAAGAAATTACTATTGTTGCAAAAAAACCATTAGTCACAAAAGATTTAACTTCTTCAACTTCAATTATTAGTGCTGACGATATTAAAGAATTACCTATTACTGAATTCCAGGAAGTTTTACAACTTAAGGCTGGTTTTGTTGGTGGAAATGTTAGAGGAGGAAGATCAGGTGAAGTTGTTTATGCTATAGATGGCGTACCAATGACAGATGTTTATGACGGTTCAACAGTTGTTGATGTTAATGCAAATAGTATTCAAGAACTTCAATTTGTTAGCGGTGCATTTAATGCTGAATATGGTCGTGCTTTATCTGGATATGTAAACATTGCAACTAAAGATGGGAATAATGAATTTCATGCGAACATATCTACTTACTTAGGCTCTTATGTAAGTAATCATACAGATATTTTTAGAAATATAAATAAAATTGATGCTACTAATATTAGAAATATTGAGCTTACACTTAGCGGTCCTATTCTAAAAGGTAAAATCTTTTTAAGAACTACAGGCAGATGGATTTATTTTGGTGGTTGGATGTTTGGAAAAAGAGTATATACTCCTTACAATATTACAATTAACCAAGGATCATCAGTACCAATTGCTTCACGCTATATTCTTATTGCTGACAGTTCTTTAGGGAAAGGTGACGGAGCTATAGTTCCACTTAACGATAATGAAAAAAAATATGCACAAGCTAAACTAACAATTAAAATTATTCCCAAATTAAAAATAAATTATAATGTCATTTATGATAATGTAAATTTTAGAGATTTTGATTTAGGTTTTAGTTTTAATCCTGATGGAGATTTTAAAAAAGAAAGAACTGGGTTTACAAACATTTTAGGATTTACCCATACTCTATCAAATTCTACATTTTATAATCTTAATTTTACATATTTCAAAAAAGAATTTAATCAAAAAGCTTTTGATTACGACCCGAATGCTCTTTATCCAAACGAATTACTTCTAGGCAAACAGCCTGCAGAAGTTCCAAGTTTTTTAACAGGAGGTATGCAGCATTCAGAATTTGAAAGAAATACTGAGACTATTGGTGCTAAACTTGATATAACATCTCAAGTAACACAAACCCATATGTTAAAAGCCGGTTTTGAAATTAATAAACACAGATTATACTTTAATAATATAAATTATATACAAGAACAAGGATTACAAGATCCTGAAGTAAGTTTAAATCCTTTTGCTCATCTGTATATTCCTAATC
>PFVA01000092.1 GCA_002790365.1 Ignavibacteriales bacterium CG_4_9_14_3_um_filter_30_11 | reverse complement strand
ACTAAAGTCCAGAATTTTGAGGTCTTTTTAATCCACGCCCTAAAGGGCGTGGCAAGTCAAAAACAGATTTTGCGTAACATCAGTTAATTAAGTACAAATTTTCCCAATATAGGAAAATGATCACTATAACCACCTAAATAATTTTGACCGCCATAAGTAGGGTATGGTGAACCTTTATAATTACCACTATCTTGAATTATCTTTTTTAGTTTGAATATCTGAAACGATCCTAATAAGTAAGTTATACTACCACCTGAAAGTAGGTTTTCAGAAATTAAAAACTGATCTAACATATTCCAATCTTTTCTTAAATTATAAGTCCCATGACCTTTAATTGCCAAATCATATGCCAAATTAAATAAAAATACATTTGTAGAATCTTTATACATCATTAAGAAAGATGAAACAGGTTTTGCATTTAAAACTTGAATAAATGATTTATCAATAGGTGTATCATTAAAATCTCCCATTACTAATATATTCAAATCATTATTTATTTTTAATAATTCTTGAATTGAATTTTTTAATATTTGAGCAGCTGCAAATCTATTTTTTTCAGATTTTTCCTTTCCTCCCCTTCTTGATGGCCAATGATTTACAAATACATAAATGCTGTCATTATTTTTAGATTTTAATAACACTTCTAAAATATCTCTTGTTGGATAATGAGTGGGCAGCTCAACGGAAATTGCTTTTACGGATAATAGACTAAAAATATCTTTGTTAAAAATTAATCCGTTATCAATCCCCCTTTTATCAGGTGATTCTTTATAAGCAACACCATAATTTTTTTTAGTTAAAAATTTACTTAACATCATATCTACCAATGTTTGATGTTCAACTTCGCACATTCCCAAAATATCCGGACTGCCATTACTACTCATCATTTTAATAACTTGTGACATATTTTTAAGTTTATGAAGTAATCTCTTTTCTGTCCATTTTTTTAACCCATCCGGAGTAAACTCTTTATCATTTTTATCAGGATCGTCTACTGTATCAAACAAATTTTCCATGTTCCAAAAAGCAAATGTTAGTGTATCAATTTTAACATTTTGAGGAAAGATTTCTCCGACAAAAAGTAATATCAGCAAAATTGTTAAAACTTTAGTTTTCATTATTAAGTTATATCTCCAATCTTGTTACAACACCATGCAGTTTATTATAAGGCAATGTATAAAAATTTACAAACGATGGTGAAATTTTCTTTAAGAAAGCAAAAAATTTAAGGATAGGATTCTTTGTAGAGATTTCATCAACTCCATAATAGATAACTTTTTCTTTGATGTTATTTTTTTTCAGTACTGATTGAATATCGATAATTTCCATATACCCATGTTCAATTTTTATTCCTGATAAACCGTGAGCTAAGTTATCTATTTTTTCAAAGTGCATTCCATATGGTTTCTCTGTTGTAGTTATTGAAACTAAAATATTATTCTCATAAACAATGCTGGATCTTAACATACAGTGTACAAGATAAGGTGGAATTTCTTTAAAATTCTTAGTGAAGAATAAAGCTGTTCCCTTAATATTATTACCTTGACCGTATATCTGATTATAACTAAATAAAAAAGTATCTATTGCTAATGCGCGGAAGGATCTATGAATTGATTTGTTGCCTCTTGCCCAAAGTTGAATAATTAAGAATGGCAATAAAGCAATTATTATAGACCAATAACCACCGTGCGGTATTTTATCAAAAAGAGCAATAAGAAAAATTGTAGAAACTATTAAAACGATATATGTTACAAACATTTTTACATATTTCTTTTGAAATTTAAAAATCCAGATCATAAAAATACTGCTAATAACCATAGAGGCTGTTACAGCAAAGCCATATGCTGCTGCAATATTACCTGATTTTTTGAAGGAAATTATCATAAACAATACAGCAATCAATAAACCCCCATTTACTGCTCCAATATATATTTGTGATTTTAATTGAGCTGAAGTAAACTTTATTTTCATCAAAGGAAATATTCTTGTTGTTATTCCTTGATATACCAATGACATAATTGCGGTAATCATAGCTTGTGATGCTATTATTGTTGCAAATAAAGTTAAAATTAAGAATGGTACATAAATAATTCCTGAGATAGATCCTATCATAGAAAAAAGGATTAAATTAGTATGACCTGAAGAAATTATATAAGCGCCTTGCCCAAAATAATTTATTAATAATGCAAAAAATACAAAATACCAAGCGTGTTTAATTGGCTTAGCTCCCAAGTGTCCCATATCAGCATATAGTGCTTCTCCACCAGTTGCACAAAGAATAACTTCACTTAAAATAAAAAATCCAGTAAAACCATTATTAGATAAAAATTGAATTGCATAATGCGGACTTACAGCTTTTAAGACTTCCGGTACTTTAATTATGTAAAACATACCCGATACAAAAAGTACTACAAACCATATAATCATTATCGGACCAAATGATGATGCAACTTTGTCAGTTCCACGATACTGGAATGAAAAAAGAAAGACAGTAATAATACAAGTAATTAAAATTATTGTATTTAAACTAATATGGCCTATCCAAGGGATTAATTCTAATCCCTCTACTGCAGATAAAATACTGATTGCAGGAGTAATTACTCCATCACCCATAATTAAAGACACACCAATAACACCTAAGAATGTGGCAAATGCAATTTTTCTTCCGGATTTTAATGAATCTAATAGTATTTCTTTTAATACAATTATTCCTCCTTCACCCTTTATACTTAAACTCATAGCCAGCCAGGCATACTTAACCGTAACTAAAATTATAAGGGTCCAGAATAAAAGAGAAAGAACGCCCATTAAATTTTCAATTGTAGGTGATGTAATTGCAAAAATAATTGTAATTGTATAAATAGGACTTGTACCTATATCTCCAAATACCAAACCAGCAGCTTTAGTAATATCTTTGAATGAAGAAAAATTATTTTTAGATTTTTCCATATTATTTTGTAATAAAAAGAAAATTATTTTTTATTTATATAAAAAGGTAAGATAAATTACAATTTAATATAATTATAAAAAAATGAATGAGTCTTTATTCATCATTCAAAATATACTATTATATTTAATACTAAAATTTATACAATACAGTAGTAATATGAAAAACAAAAAGTTTATAATAATAGATGCTATGGCTTTAGCTTACAAAGCATACTTTGCATTTATCAGCCGACCTTTAATTTCAAAAAAAGGTGAACCAACTTCAGCTGTTTATGGATTTGTTACTCAAATTCTAAAAGTAATTGAAGAACAAAAACCTGATTATGTGGCTGTTGCCTTTGATTCAAAAGAGAAAACTTTCCGACACGATATCTATAAAGATTATAAGATTTCAAGAGAAAAAATGCCTGATGATATGATTCCTCAAATAGGCAGAATTAAAGATATTATTGAGGCTCTGAATATGCCTTTGTATATTTTACCAAAATATGAAGCTGATGATATTATTGGTACTGCAGTAAAACATGCAGAAAAAAAAGGTTTACTTTCCTATGTAATTACACCGGATAAAGATTACAACCAGATGATCACTAAAAAAACTTTCATTGTAAAAAGTGGAAAGTCTACTGAAGAAATTAAAATTTACGATGAAAAAATGATGTTGGAGGAATTTGGTTTTACACCAAAACAAATGATTGATTATTTAGCTTTAGTGGGCGATAAATCAGATGATATACCCGGTGTTGCAGGTATTGGACCAAAAGGGGCTACAGAACTAATAAAAGAATTCAAATCACTCGAAAACATTTATAATAATATTGAAAAGGTTAAAAAAGAAGGTATAAAAAATAAGCTGATAGAAAGTAAAGAGAACGCTTTCCTTTCCAAACAATTAGCTACCATCAATTGCGATGTACCAATGGAGTTTGATTTTGAACAAGCTAAATTCTCTCCTCCGGATTTTGATAAATTAAAAGAAATATTTGTCGATTTGGAATTTACAAAACTTTACCAAAGGCTATTAAATATATTTGATAAGAATTCTGAAGAAGTTGCTGAAGTTGTAAATGATCAGAAAGTTTTTGATGATAAAAAAGTCAACTATAAACTTATTAAAAATATAAAAGAAGCTAAAAATTTAGTTGATTTAATTTCAAAATCTGATTTATTTGCATTTGATACAGAAACTGATGGATTAAACTATTTGGATCTAAATCTTGCAGGTGTTTCCTTCTCTACTAAAAAAGGGGAAGGATTTTTTGTTCCAATTCAACCAACAAAAAATAAGAAGGATCTGTTTTCAAAAGATTATTCAGATAGATTATCAATTATAGATTTTCAAAAAATATTTTCTCCTGTCTTCAAGAGTCCAAAGATTAAAAAAGTATGTCAAAATGGGAAGTATGATATTGGTGTTTTGAGGTCACTGGGGATTCAGGTTAATAATTTTTTCTTTGATACTATGGTTGCTAGCTATATAATTGATCCGGATCAGAAACATGGTATGGATGCTCTTGCCGAAAAATATCTAAATTATAAACCTATTTCTATAAAAGAAATTATTGGTGAAAAGAAAGATCCTTCAAAAATATTTGATGTTGATTTAAATGAACTAAGTAATTATTCAAGCGAAGATGCCGACATTACTTATAAATTATATGAAATACTTTCAAAAGAAATAAAAAAAGAAGGTTTGGAAAAAATAGCTTATGAAATAGATTTTCCGTTAGTCTCTGTACTTGAAGATATTGAAAGAGAAGGAATAACTGTAGATAAAAAAACACTTAATATTTTTAGCAAAGAACTTGAATTATTAATAGACAATTTAACCAAAAAGATTTATGAGTTTTCCGGTTCTGAATTCAATATCAATTCTCCAAAACAACTACAAGAAATTCTTTTTAATAAATTAGGATTAACTCCAACTAAAAAAACTAAAACAGGATTTTCAACAGATGCAAGATCACTTGATAACATGAAAGGACAACACGAGATAATTGAAGAACTTTCAGAGTACCGACAAATAACTAAATTAAAATCTACTTATGCTGATGCACTCCCAAATATGATTAACCCAAATACTGGAAGAATACATACCTCTCTTAACCAAGTTGCAGCTTCAACAGGCAGACTCTCCAGCAATGACCCCAATTTGCAAAACATTCCTATAAAAACTGAAAGAGGAAAAGAAATACGAAAAGCTTTTGTCCCAAGGGATAAAAACCATCTTATTTTGAGCGCTGATTACAGTCAAATTGAATTAAGAATTATGGCAAGTATTTGTGGGGATGAAGGAATGACAAAAGCTTTCAATAATAGAGAAGACATACACAAAAGCACTGCTGCACATGTTTTTATGGTTGATCCTAAAGATGTTACTACTGATATGAGAAGAAAAGCTAAGGAAGTAAATTTTGGAATTTTATACGGTATCGGCCCCTTTGGACTTAGTACAAGACTCGGTATTACACAAAAACATGCAAAAGAAATTATAGAAACATACTTTAACACATTTAAAAAAGTTAAAGACTATATGGAAGACACTGTTAAGTCAGCTAAGGAAAAAGGTTATGCCGAAACATTATTTGGGAGAAGAAGATATTTGAGAAATATTAACAGCAACAACAGGGTTGTTCGTCAATTTGAAGAAAGAGTTGCTATAAATATGCCGATACAAGGTACTGCAGCAGATATGATAAAAATAGCAATGATAAATATTCACAATGAATTAGAAAAAAGAAAAGCTAAAACAAAAATGATACTTCAGGTACACGATGAATTACTTTTTGATGCACACAAAGATGAAGTTGATGCTTTAATACCAATCATTAAAAAATTAATGGAAAACGCAATTCCAATGAATGTTCCTATTGAGGTAGATACCGGAGTTGGTGATAACTGGCTTGATGCACACTAAGTAAATTATAAATGTTTAATTTTGAATTATAAATTATTTCAAAGTCAAAAAGTAAAAT
>PFVA01000135.1 GCA_002790365.1 Ignavibacteriales bacterium CG_4_9_14_3_um_filter_30_11 | reverse complement strand
TTCATTATAGTATTGTCCGCTTGAAGAATAATCACTCATCTTTTCCCATTTAGCACCTCTGTTAGTTGATCTAAAAAATCCGCTCTTACCTTCTGCTGCTTCTACTATTAAATAAACAACATCAGGGTCTACAGGTGAAACGGCAATACCCATTCCACCTAAATCAACTTTTGGTAATCCGTTCATAATTTTATTCCAAGTATTTCCACCATCTTCTGATTTATATACTGCAGATTCAGGTCCGCCACCTATTTTAGTAAAAACATGTCTTCTTCTTTGTTCTGAAGTAGCATACATTATGTCTGGATTTCTTGGATCAAAAACAACATTGTTAACCCCTGTATTTTCGCTAATATTTAAAACTTTTTTCCAAGTTTTTCCACCATCAATTGATTTATAAAGACCTCTGTCTCCACCCGGTCCCCAAGCTGAACCTTCGGCTGCAACAAAAACAATATTAGAATTTCTTGGATCAATTAGAATCATTCCTATCTGTCTTGATTCTTTTAATCCCATATTTTTCCATGAAGCTCCGCCATCTATAGATTTATAAACACCGTTTCCATAACCTAGTGCTCGTTGATGATTGTTTTCTCCTGTACCTGCCCAAATAACATTATGGTTGTTCTGATCCATTCTTAAACAGCCGATTGAATAAGCTCCGTAATTATCAAACACTGGTTTGAAAATGACACCTGCATTTGTTGTTTTCCATACATGTCCACTTGCTGAAGCTACATAATATTCAGTTGGGTCATCGGGATTAACAGCAAAGTCAGCTATTCTACCTGAAGTAAACGCGGGTCCGATTGATCTTAATTTTAATCCTGAAAAGGTTGAAGAACTCCAGGGTCCTTTATCTTTGTTTTTTGTTGTGTCTTCGTCTTGTGCAAAAGAAGGAAATGTGATAAAAAAGATTAGATAAAGAAGAAATAATTTTTTCATTTGAATACCTGTTATATTAGTTATTAAAAAATTTTAAGGAAAATTATAAATCTGGAATATATTTATAAGAAAATTCCCCAATTAAATTCTTAAATTTAAATTAAGAAAAATTGAGTATATACAAAATCCATCTATCATATAGTTTTAAGATTTTACAATGAAAATAAAAGTAATGTATTTTGCTGTTTTAAGAGAACAAGCTAAAAAAAGTGATGAAATTCTGGAAATTTCTTTCACTAATCCAAGAGATATTTACAATTATTTAAAAAGGAAATATAATTTTTCTTTAGAAATAAGCGAGTTGAAAGTAGCTGTTAATGATTGTTATGAAGATTTTGATATTGAATTAAAAGAAATGGATTCATTAGTTTTTATTCCACCGGTTGCAGGAGGATAAAATGTTTGAGATAAGCATAGACTCTATAGAAGAATATAAAAGCAAATCATTATTAACTCCCGATTGTGGTGCAGTAGTTACTTTTGAAGGAAGAGTTCGTAATCATAATGAAGGACAATGTGTAGATTCTTTGGAATATGAAGTATATAAAACGCTTGCTGAAAAAGAAGGTGAAAAAATTTTACAAAATGCAAAAGTTAAATTTCATATTATTAATGCATTTTGCATTCATAGAATAGGACATTTACAAATTGGTGATTTAGCTGTTTGGATAGGAGTTACATCAAAACACAGAAGAGAAGCATTCAAAGCCTGTGAATTTATTATCAATTCAGTAAAAGAGGCTGTACCTATTTGGAAAAAAGAAAATTACTGTGATAAATCAATTGAATCAAAATGGGTTTACTGTCAAGAAGATTATCATTAAAAAAACTCTGAGTTCTCTGTGACCTCTGCGGTGAAATATATATTAATTAAAAACAAATGAATGAAAAAGAATTAAATTTTTATAAAAGGCAAATAAACTTACCCAATTTCGGATTGGAAGGGCAAGAGAGATTAAAAAACTCAAAAGTACTTGTAGTAGGTGCAGGTGGGTTGGGGAGTCCTGCAATTCTTTATTTAGCGGCTGCAGGAATTGGTGAAATAGGGATTTGTGATTTTGATAATGTTGAAATCACAAATCTGCACAGACAAATTATTTTTGATTATGAACAAATAGGTAAAAAAAAATCAAGCTCTTCAAAAGATAATATCAATAAATTCAATCCCTTTATTAATATTACAGAAATAAAAGGAAGTATCACTACAAAAAATGTTGAAAGCATAATAAAAAATTTTGATGTTGTACTTGACTGTACAGATAATTTCACAACAAAATTTCTTCTTCACGATGCTTGCTACTTAAACAAAATAAATTTAGTACAGGCGAGCATTTATCAATTTGAGGGACAGCTGCAGGTATTCAATTTTGCTGAAGATATAACTTCCGGTTGTTTCAGGTGTTTATGGGAAATTATACCTGATGAAGGATGTGTAGGTAACTGTGCTGAATCCGGTGTGTTGGGTGTTGTGCCGGGAATATTTGGTATATTTCAAGCATTGGAGACAATTAAATTAATTTTAGGGTGGCGCATACTTTCAAGGAATGAATCATTTATATTTGATCTATTAAGTCTTTCTAACAAAAAAATTAAATGGAAGAAGAAAGATAATTGTCCACTTTGTGGAAATAATAAAAAAATTACAGAAATAAAAAGCGAGAAATATAATCACATGGAAGATTTTGAAATCAGTTATGAAAATATGGACTTAACAAAATTTAAAGTTGTTGATATCCGTGAATCCTTTGAAAGAGTAGAAGGATTTTTAAGAGAAAATAAAATAGAGATAGAACATATGCCATACAGTACTTTACAAAATTGTTTACCTGATATTAATAAGGACGAAGCATATTTATTTTACTGTAGAAGTGGCAGACGCACTAAAGAATTAGTAAGCAGACTTAGAAATAATAATTTTAATAATACATTTTCATTAATTGAGGGAATTGTAGGAATAAAAATATTATTAAAACAATAACTTGCAACTTTCAAACTTGTAACCTGCAACTTGTTAAAATATTCTATACAAAAAACCTATCTGCAATCCTTGTTTAATTTACACTTTAAGTGATTGATCTTCCTGATAAACCAAAAGGAAAGTAAAATTTACATTCATAAAATCATTTATCTTAGCAACAATTGTGTTGTCCCATCTTACATCCCAGACATCAATATTATTAAATCTTGTAAACAATCTTAATTTTGATTTTAAAAATAAATTTTCTGCAACTTCTTGTTCTATTGCAGTTACGGATTCAAGCCCGGCATCTACCTTAGTGTTTTCAATATTTACTGTTGTTACATCATCGGCATATTGTGTATTGTTGCTTGTAAAAACTTCTTCAATTGCAATACCAAGGCGGGTATTAAATTTTTTATTTGGTTCATAATAAAAACCCAAACTTTGTGTTACATAACCTGGATCAAATAAATTTACAATTTCAGTCTTAGGTGTTGTATCATAATTATAACCTGTTGTGATAGATGTTCTAACAGTATTACTAAAATATGGACTAACAGTCCAACCTACATTTTTAGAAATAACCGACTCCAAATAAAGATCATTGTCGTTTGTCTTAAAATCATCGCTTCCTAATTTTGTTCTGCCATAGGCAAGCTTAAGATTATTCTTAAATTCAAAATCGTCACTTTTATAATTGTAAGAAATATCTCCTGCCAAAGACCAGGTAAGAGAATTTTCACCTCCCTGTGACCAATTACTTAATGCAAGTTGACTTATGTTAAAACCTACTACAGCTGAAGCTATCCAATTATTTAGTGTTGGATCTTTTTCCTGAACAAAAATTGTACTGCTTATCAGTAACAATATAAATACATATTTTAATCTCATTTGTTGTTCCCTGTTTGGTTAATTAATTTATGCTTAAAATTAAGTTGTAAATATAGGACAAGAAGATATTTTATGAAAAATTTTAAAGATAAAGTTATTATCATAACCGGTGCATCTTCCGGTATTGGCAGAGAACTTTCTATACAACTGTCTGAAAAAGGTGCACAACTTTCTTTGGCTGCAAGAAATGAAATAAAATTAAATGAAGTAGCTGAAAAATGTAAAATGAATTCTAACAATGTTATTGCAATTACAACTGATGTAAGTAAAAAAGAAGATTGCAAAAATTTAATTGAACAAACTATAAATAAGCTTGGAAAAATCGATATACTTATCAATAATGCCGGCATAACAATGTGGACTTTGTTTGAAGATATTACAAATATTGATTTAGTTGAAAAAATAATGAGTGTAAATTATTTAGGAAGTGTTTATTGCACACATTTTGCTCTGCCATATTTGAAAAGATCAAAAGGATCAATTGTTGGTATTTCAAGTTTAACCGGTAGAACCGGAGTACCCACAAGAACAGCTTATGCTGCAAGTAAATTTGCAATGACCGGATTTTTTGATTCTCTTAGAATTGAACTTAAAAATTCCGGTGTTGGAGTAACAATGATTTATCCGGGATTTGTGAATACAGAAATTAGAGGAAAAGAACTTGGTGCTGATGGAGAGCAAATTGGCGTCAATAATTTAAAAGATGCTAAAACTATGGATGTAAAAACCTGTGTTAATATTATTGTTAAAGCAATTGCTAAAAGAAAAAGAGAAGTAGTAATGACTCTGATAGGAAAACTTGGATTGAAACTAAAATTGATTGCTCCTTCTTTAGTAGATAATATTGCTCAAAAAGCAATAAATAAATAGTTTTTTATTTGAATGAATAGAATCAGTGATAAAAGGTTTATTATTTTAGTTAAGAATATTTTAATTTTGAATGTTAAATTAGTAGGAATTTACCCGGATCAAATAATTTATGGAAAATAAAATGACAGATCTGTCATCTCTTAAAATTGAAAGAAGAAAGCCTAAAAATTCTACGATGTATAAAAAGAAATTTATTGTCGCGACATTTATAGTTCTATTTATAATAATAATTATTGCACTTGGTTTTTTATTATGGACTGTTGTTTTTTCAAATAAAATAGAAGTTAAAGTTGCAACAGCTTTTAAAAGAACTCAAGCAGAAACTAATGCAGTTTTAACTGCAAGCGGTTATATCGTTGCACAAAGAAAAGCATCGGTTGCTTCTAAAGCTACCGGTAGACTTATATATCTTGGTGTTGTTGAAGGTGATAAAGTTAAAAAAGGTCTGGTAATTGCAAGAATAGAAGATGATGATGTAAAAGCTTTGCTTGGACAGGCAAAAGCTAATCTGTCACTAAATGAAGCTCAGCTTGTTGATGTAAAAAATAAATACTTTAGACAAAAAAAACTATTTGAAAAAAGTTTGGGAACGGAATCTGATTACCAAACTGCTGAAGCAAATTATAAAACCATCCTTGCTTCAATAGAAGTTGCTAAAGCTCAGGTAAAAAAGGCAGAAGTAGATCTTGAGAACACATATATTCGAGCACCTTTTGATGGGACTGTACTTACAAAAAATGCAGATGTTGGAGAAATTGTTTCTCCTTTAGGTGCAAGCGCTACATCCAGATCAGCAGTAGTTACTATTGCAGATATGTCTTCTCTTCAGGTAGAAGCTGATGTTTCTGAATCTAATATTGACAGAATTAAACAAGATCAAAATTGTGAAATTTTTTTGGATGCTTATTCTGACATTAGATACCCCGGTTATGTTGCAAAAATAGTTCCGACTGCAGATCGTTCGAAAGCTACTGTGATGGTAAAAGTTGCATTTAAAAAATATGATAGCAAAGTTTTACCTGAGATGAGTGCAAAAGTTCTGTTCTTAGATATGGAAACAAAACAAAATATTGTTCAGCAAAAACCAATGCTTGTTGTACCAATCAGTTCTGTTATAACAGAGGATGGGAAAAAATTTGTTTTTAAAGTGACTAATAATATTGCAAATAAATTTGAAGTAAAAACAGGTAATGTTTCCGGAAATTACATTGAGATTTTATCCGGGATAGTGGAAGATGATAAAGTTATTAAAGATATTACAGATAAAATCAAAGATGGAATTGAAGTAAAAATTTTATAAAATATTTTCAAGGAAATTATGTCAGAAATAATTAAAGTAGAAAATGTAACCAAATCATATATAAGAGATAATTTTGAAATCCCTGTATTAAATAACTTAACATTAAATGTAGATGAAGGGGAATTTATAGCTTTGATGGGACCATCAGGTTCTGGTAAAACTACATTGTTAAATCTGATTGCAGGAATTGACAAACCATCAAAAGGCAAGATTTTTGTAAACGATACAGAAGTTTCAAATCTAAGTGAATCTGCACTAGCAAAATGGAGAGCAAATAATATTGGATTTGTTTTTCAGTTTTATAATTTAATTCCTGTGCTGACTGCTTTTGAAAATGTTGAATTACCTCTTTTACTAACACATCTTTCAAAATCAGAAAGAAAAAAGCATGTTGATATTGCTTTAAATGTAGTAGGGCTTGGTGATAGAATTGATCATTATCCAAAACAACTTTCGGGTGGGCAGGAACAAAGAGTTGCTATTGCCAGAGCTATTGTAACAGATCCATTATTGCTAATTGCTGATGAACCAACAGGTGATCTGGAT
>PFVA01000014.1:5816-5971 GCA_002790365.1 Ignavibacteriales bacterium CG_4_9_14_3_um_filter_30_11 | reverse complement strand
ATTTTTATATAACTAAGTATATGATCTTTATTTACTTACAAATTGTCGGCCCAAAGGGCAGATTTTCCAATGGAAAATCTGGGTTAATAAAAAGGCAGCAACTGAAATGGTGAACAATATTAAAAATAATTATTTTAGAAAGTATGAGGAAATTC
>PFVA01000014.1:0-5782 GCA_002790365.1 Ignavibacteriales bacterium CG_4_9_14_3_um_filter_30_11 | reverse complement strand
TAATGATAAAGTTGCTAATGTAGTTAAAAATGTATTACATTTTTATAATGGTAATAGTTATAATTTAATATGCTATACAATTATACTAAATCTTATTCACTTAATTTTATATGCAATTGTAGAGTGGAACTATGTTTCGCTTAAAAATAATAATGTTAGTATACTTTATAAACATAAAAATAAAGAATCAGGAGATTCGCTTTACAAATTATGATTTTTAGAAATGAAAATTAAATGAATTTATTCAATGACATAATGACTGTTTCTGAATTAACCAGAGAAATAAAACAAACTCTGGAATCTAATTTTGAAAAAATAACAGTTCAGGGTGAGATATCAAATTTTAAAGCTCATTATTCAGGTCATTGGTATTTTAGTTTGAAAGATAAAGATGCAACAATTTCCTGTACAATGTGGAAAGGTTTTAACAACTTAGTTTTTTTCACTCCTGAAGATGGAATGAAAGTTATTATTAATGGAAAACTATCTGTTTATCCACCAAGAGGTAGTTATCAGATTGATGTGCGATCAATGAAACCAACCGGAGTGGGTGAATTACAAGCAGCATTTGAGAGACTAAAAAAGAAACTTTCAGAAGAGGGATTATTCGATGATGAAAATAAAAATGCAATTCCCTTATTTCCTAAAAAAATTGGTATTGTAACTGCAATTGATGGAGCTGCTTTTCAAGATATGATTAGTGTTGCAAAAAGAAGATATCCTCTTGTAGAGTTAGTAATATTTCCTTCAAAAGTTCAAGGCAGCGGATCAGCAGAATCAATTGTAAAAGGAATTAATAATTTAAATAAACAAAAAGATATTGATTTAATTATTATTGGCAGAGGCGGCGGGTCAATTGAAGACCTTTGGGCTTTTAACGAAGAGATTGTAGCCAGAGAAATATTTAGTTCAAAAATACCTATTATATCAGGAATTGGTCATGAGATTGATTTTACGATTGCAGACTTTGTCTCAGATTTAAGAGCACCTACTCCAACAGCTGCTATGGAATTAGCTACTCCAAATCAGATTGAAATTAAATATTTTATTAAAGAATTTGTTGATAATTCTGAGTTAAGATTAAAAGATAAAATTGTAAATTTGCATTACAATATTGGTAAAGTTATTAACTCATACGGCTTTAAATTACCTGAAAATTTTGTTCAGCAAAATTATCAAAAAGTTGATAACTTAGTATATAAAGTGTTTGCCAATATTGATAAAAGAATTATTCACTACAAGAACAAAATTTCTTTATTAACAAAATCTGTAGAAAATTTTGATGTTCAAAAGACTTTAAAAAAGGGATATGTTTTAGTTAAACAAAACTCTAAGTTTGTTACCAGAGCCAAAAATTTTAAGTTGAAGAACTCTACATCACTTAAATTTTATGATAAAGAAATAAAACTTGAATAAATACATAAAAATTTTGTATAATGAAGAAAAAAAAGAGCGAAAATAATTTTGAAGTAAAACTTAAAAGATTGGAAGAAATTTCAAATATTTTAGAAAATGAAGAAGTTAGTATGGATGAATCTTTAGCACTATTTGAAGAAGGAGTTTCACTTTCTAAAGAATGTATGCTATCTTTAAATGGAGCAGAACTGAAAATCACAAAATTAAAAGAAAAATTTGACGCAATTATTGAAAAAGAAAAAAATAATTTAGATGAATATTCTGATAACGAGGAAGGTTAATAATGCTTGATGAAAAAAAATATAAAATACTCTCTAAAGTAAATGTACCGGCAGACTTAAATAATTTAACTAATGGTGATCTAAACATATTATGTGCTGATATAAGACAATATATGATTGATACTATTTCGCAAATTGGTGGGCATTTTGGTGGAGGATTAGGTGCTGTTGAAATTGCTGTTGCAGTACATAAAGTATTTAATGCACCTCAAGATTTAATAGTTTGGGATACAGGTCATCAAGCATATCCACACAAAATTCTTACCGGAAGAAAAGAAGCACTAAAATCAATAAGACTTTTAAATGGTATAAGCGGTTTTTTAAAAAGAAGTGAAAGTGAATATGATGCTTTTGGTGCCGGTCACGCTTCCACTTCAATTTCTGCGGCATTGGGCATGGCTGTTGCCAGAGATATGAAAAAAGAAAATCGTAAAGTAATTTCAATTATCGGTGATGGGGCAATGACCGGAGGTATGGCTTACGAAGCATTAAATAATTCAGGGCTTATTCATTCTGATCTTATTGTAGTTTTTAATGATAACCGAATGTCAATTGCTCCTAATAGATGGCAAATTGCAAATTATTTTACTGATATGATAGCCCATCCTGATTACAATAAATTGAAAGATCAAGTTTGGGAGCTTACCGGAAAATTAGATCATTTTGGGGATAGACTTAGAAAAATTTTAAGCAAAACCGCCAGTGGTGTAAAATCTGTAATAACACCCGGAATGTTATTTGAAGCTTTAGGGTTTAGATATTTTGGTCCTGTGAATGGGAACAATGTAGGCAAACTTGTTAGAATTTTTAATCAGGTAAAAGATTTAAAAGGTCCAATACTTGTACACGCAATGACAGAAAAAGGTAAAGGGTATATGCCTGCTGAAGGAGATGAGCAAAGACTTCATGCTTCATCACCTTTTGATAAATTAACCGGTAAAGCATTTAAAAAGAAACCGGGTCCACCATCTTATACTTCAGTTTTTGGGAAAGCTCTTGTTCAAATAATAAAAGAAGATCCTAAAGTATTTACAATAACTGCTGCAATGCCTGATGGAACTGGTCTAGATATTGTTAAAAAAGAATGTCCAGATAATTATTGTGATGTAGGTATTGCTGAAGAACATGCAGTTACATTTGGTGCTGGACTTGCTACCCAAGGCATTAAACCTGTATTGGCAATATATTCTTCGTTTTTGCAAAGAGGTTTTGATCAGATCATTCATGATGTAAGTCTTCAAAAATTAAATGTTGTTTTTGCTCTCGATAGAGCCGGTTTAGTTGGTGCTGACGGACCAACGCATCATGGTTCTTTTGATCTTTCTTATTTAAGATTAGTACCGGGAATGGTTTTAATGGCTCCAAAAGATGAATCAGAATTAAGAGATATGCTTTACACAGCAGTTAAATATTCTGGTGGTCCCATTGCTTTAAGATACCCTAGAGGCTCCGGATTAGGTGTTCCATTAAAAGATAAATTTGATAAATTAGAAATTGGAAAAGCTGAAGTTTTAAAAGAAGGAACAGATATTGCTTTACTTGCCGTTGGCTCGATGGTAAATTATTCATCTTTAGCATCAGAGAAATTATGTGATGATGGAATAAGTTGTGAAGTTACTAATATGAGATTTGTAAAACCTTTAGATGAAAAATATATAGATAGCGTAGTTGAGAGAAATTTAAAAATAGTTACTCTTGAAGAAAATTCAATAGTAGGTGGATTTGGTAGTGCTGTTTTGGAATATTGCTCATCTAAAAACTATAATATTGAAGTATTAAGAATTGGATTACCTGATAAATTTATTGATCATGGCACTCAAGAAGAATTACATAAAATAATTGCTATTGATCCTATAGGAATTTATGAAAAAGTAAAATTGTTTTTTTCAAATAAAAAAGTCTCAACTGAGGTTGTGATGTGATGGAAAAAACAAAAGTTGGTGTTATTGGTCTAGGTAGTATTGCACAACTTGTACATTTACCAAATCTTGTAAAATTATCAAATTCTGAGATAACTTCTGTTTCAGAAATAGATAAGAGAAAACTAAATGCCATTGCTGATAAATTCAGTATTCCCAATAGATATTCAGATTATAAAGAATTAATTGATAAGAGTGATATTGACGTAGTTATTATTACTACTCCTACAAGTTTACATGCAGAGATAGCAATTTATGCTTTAAATTCCGGAAAACATGTCTTAGTTGAAAAACCATTTGTTAGATCATTTCAAGAAGGTATTCCTGTAATTGAAGCAGCTAAAAAAGCAAATAAACATGTAATTGTTGGTATGAACCTACGGCATAGACCGGATGCAATGTTATTAAAAAGTGTAATTAGTTCAGAAGAAATTGGTAAAATATTTTATATAAAAGGTGGATGGATAAGAAGAAAAAGCAGTGAACAAGATTGGTTCATGAAAAAAGAAGAATCAGGTGGAGGTGTTATAATAGACATTGGCATTGTCCTTTTAGATTTAGCTCTTTGGCTTTTAGATTATCCAAAAGTTGAAGCAATTTCCTGCCAAAATTTTTACCAAAATACTAAAAACATCGAAGATTCATCTATAAGCTTTTTAAGGTGTAATAATTCAAGATTAGTAAGCTTAGAAACAAGCTGGTCTTTACCAATGGAAAAAGCATCACATTATTTTACAGTTTATGGAACAAATGGTTATGCTACATTAAACCCTTTTAGTGTATTCAAAAAATATGAGGATCAGTATATTGAAGTTGGTTCATCCCAAACAGAGAATTCAGCAATATTATTCCAAAAATCTTATTTAAATGAATTAAAGAATTTTATTGGTGCTATTAGGGGAATAAATCCTTTAGTTTCAACTGGTGAAGAAGCCCTGGAGAGATTGAGAATAGTGGAAGCGATGTATAGATCTTCAGCAGAACATAAAGAAATTACATTATCTTAAATTGCCATCTTTATAGATATTTTTACTCACAAATTTCTTATCAAAAATAGCTTCCGGATTAATAATTTAGAGTTTAATTTGTTGACTTGTAAAAAAGAAATGATTAATTTAATTGACTAAATTCAGAATAAAGAGGTAAAAATGTACGCTGTTGTTGATATAGCCGGACAACAATTTAAAGTTACGGAAAATACGAAATATTATGTTCCTAAATTAAATGAAAAAGTTGATGCTAAAATTACATTTGGAAATGTGCTTTTAATTGGAGATGATAATAAAACTGATATCGGTTTCCCCTTTTTAAAAGGTGCAAAAGTTTCTGCTAAGGTATTAGAACACATCAAAGATGAAAAAGTAATTGTTTATAAGAAAAAAAGAAGAACCAATTATGAAAAATCTAACGGGCACAGACAGCAATTAACCAGAATAGAAGTTACTAAAATTGCTTTAACTTCTAAAGAAAGTGAAACAACTAACGAAACAGAAGAAGTTGCTGATGTAAATGAAAAAACTATCAAAGAGACAAAAGCACCAAAAGAAGTACAAAAAACTAAATCTGCAAAACCATCAAAAACAACTAAACCTGTTAAAGCTGAAAAAGTAGTTAAGAAAACAAAAGCTAAGAATGAAAGTAAGGAGAAGGAATAATGGCTCATAAGAAAGGACAAGGTTCCTCTAGAAACGGTAGAGATAGTAACGCCCAAAGGTTGGGTGTTAAAAAATTTGGTGGTGAAAAAGTTATTGCCGGTAACATTTTAGTAAGACAAAGAGGCACAAAATTTCATCCAGGATTAAATGTTATGAAAGGTGGCGATGATACTTTATTTGCTGTTGCTGATGGTTTTGTAAAATTTGAAACAAAAAAAAATAATAGAAAATTTATTAATGTTTATGAATCATTAAGCAACTAAATTTAATTTACTATTTAGAATTGGAAACCCAATCCTTCATTTGAAGGATTGGGTTTTTTTATTTATCCCAAAAATTTCCTGACTTGAGCAACTTAGTATGACAAGAGTTTTATACTGCGAAAATGAATCAAATTAAAAGAAAAATTCAATCCTTTTTATAACCCCCTGAATTTCATCATTAATTGGGGAGCGGAGAGTAAACTTTTTGCCGCTTAATGTATCAACAATTGTGGCGTCGGTAACACCTT
>PFVA01000263.1 GCA_002790365.1 Ignavibacteriales bacterium CG_4_9_14_3_um_filter_30_11 | reverse complement strand
GCCCTTAAGCGCTTTGGTTAGATTTTGAGCATCCAAACTCATTTGCTGGTTTAAGTCTTTTAGCATTACAAGCTGCTGTCTTAATCCGGCAAATCTGTCAATGCTTTCTTTGTTACTGTCTTCTATTTTTTTCTCAAACTCTTTTATCTTTTCTTTTAACGGCTCTAATATTTGCTGAAGATTTGTTTTATTCTGATCCGTAAATTCTTTACTTTTTTCTTTTAAGATCTCGTTTACAATATTTTTAAATTCTGTTCCCTGATCTGTTAACTTTTCCTCAAGATTTTTGTAGTCTGTTTTAATTGATGAGAATTCATTTGATATTTTTAAATATTCTTCTCTTAATGTATTAAGTTCGGTCTCTTTTTTCCCCAGGTCATCTGTAAGTATTCTATTTCTCTCATCAATTTTAGCAGATGAATTTGCCGAACGGAACTTGAATATAAAATACCCGCTAGCAAACCCGACTAAAATACCTATTACTAAAAATATTATATCCATTTAACTGATTTTAACTTTCTTTTTAACTGAATTTAAAATTACATCTTTTTTAACCAACTCTAAAATTTTTTGTAAATCTATATGTAGGTATCTGTCATTATGAAAAGGTTTAATAAATTTTCTTATTGTATTATAAGCGGTTAAAGTTCCGATACCTGGTTTGAGAGGCTTAAGAAATTCAAGAGCTTGAGCGCCAGTCATTAATTCTAAAGATATAACATTTTCAAGATTATTTAATATGGTGTAACATTTTCTTGCTGCTATTGAACCCATTGAGTTGTGATCTTCAATGTTACCCGAAGTAGGAATTGAATCTACACTTGCAGGATGAGCGAGCACTTTATTCTCTGAAACCAAACTCGCTGCAGTATATTGAGCTATCATTAATCCTGAATTTAATCCCCCGTTTTTTGAAAGAAATTTAGGCAGTCCATTACTTAATGCTCCATTTACCATTCTTTCAATTCTTCTTTCAGAAACATTTGCTAATTCAGATAGAGCAATTCCCATAAAATCCATTGCGAGAGCCATTGATTGTCCATGAAAATTTCCGCCTTCAATGTGTTCGTTCGTATCAGCAAAAATTATTGGATTATCATTTA
>PFVA01000118.1:3299-5947 GCA_002790365.1 Ignavibacteriales bacterium CG_4_9_14_3_um_filter_30_11 | reverse complement strand
TATTTACTTACAAATTGTCGGCCCAGAGGGCAGATTTTCCAATGGAAAATCTGGGTTTAATACTAAAATTATTGGAATTAAAATGTTTAAAAAAATAATGGATCAAGATAATATCTGTCAACAATCAGTGTCTATTCATAGTATTGTGGAGATAGTAAGTTTATTCTTTTTAAGTTCCATGCTCGTTTTGCAAATTTCTATTGGAATCAATTAAAATCTTCTAATAAGGATTTATGTTTTTTATTTATTGTTATCATCGGAAGGCGAAGGTTTAACAAATTTTATATATTTTGCAGATGTTAACCACAATATTAATCTTCAAAACATTATAGATAAGATAATTTGATGGAAATCAATTCGTTTTCAATTAGTCATGAAATGTATTTCGCTTGTCAAGCATTGAAATACAGAATTCTTTTAAAATAAAAGAAAATATAATAGACCATTCTGTGTTTATGTGGATTGAAAATTCTTAATCAATGAATTATTTTACACATTATACTATTCAGAATACCTAGAAAAAAAGGAAATAAAGTTTAATATATTCTTAAAAATATGAAAATAACGAAAACCAATTTTACCGATTTAGAATAATAAATTTCAAACAAATAGTATTAAATAAAAAATGAATGTTGATTCATCCTTTGCTGGCTCTTGGGTTTTATATTTTATAGAAGAATTTAGAATCTTAAAAATATGTAGAGTTGAATTTTCGGGATAATATCCCCACCAATCCACTTATCATTTTTTAGTTGTAATATTAAAATATTTTCTTCATTTTTATTTTTCTATTTCGTCACAGCTTAGATATTATCAGTTAAATATAAAATTAAAAATTTATGAATAAGAAAACTAAATTTATTGTTATTTCCATTGTTTCAGTAATAATACTATTATTATTGATTCTTCCAAAGCTAAGTTCTTCAGATTCTCAGGGTGCAATGGGCGGACCCGGTGCTGCCGGGCCAACTCCCGTTAAAGGACACATTTTAAAACCTGAAAAACTTAACAACAATGTTATTACAACAGGAACCATTCTTGCTAATGAATCTGTTGAACTTAAAAGTGAAATCTCAGGAAAAGTTGTAAAAATATTTTTCAAAGAAGGAAGCCGTGTAAATAAAGGCGATATTCTTTTAAAAACAAATGATGAGGAATTGCAGGCACAGCTATTAAGGGCAAAATCAAATCTGAAACTTTCTGAAGAGAATGAAGCAAGGCAGAAGGCACTGTTAGAAAAAGAAGGTGTTAGCAAACAGGTTTACGATGCGGCTGTAAATGATTTAAATGCAAAAAAAGCTGACCTTGCACTTATTAATGCACAGATTGATAAAACAGAAATACGCGCTCCATTTGAAGGACAGATCGGTTTGAAATATGTAAGTGAGGGAAGTTTTGTTAATACCACAACTGTAATTGCAAGCCTCCAGGATATAGATCCTGTTAAAATTGATTTTTCAATTCCTGAAAAATACACTACATATGTTACAAGGGGTGACAGGATTCAATTCAAAGTTGCGGGCAGCAACAAGATCTTTACAGGAAATGTATTTGCAGTGGAACCCAAAATTGATGATATAACCAGAACATTAAAAATTAGGGCTATCTCGCCCAATACCCGTGCGGAAATTCTGCCGGGTGCTTTTGCTGATGTTACATTAATTTTAAGAGAAATTCCAGATGCACTTATGGTGCCAACCCAGGCTGTTATACCGATTTTAAAAGGACAGAAAATTTATCTGTACAAGAACGGCTTTGTTGTAGAGTCGAAAATTGAAACAGGTATAAGGACTGACGAAGCAGTGCAAATTGTCAAAGGTGCTTCAGCCTCTGACACTGTTATAACTACAGGCATTTTACAATTAGCCCCAGGAATGCCGGTAACAATCACAGATTTTAATTAAAATGTTTTAAACTATGAGCCTTTCATCATTAAGTATAAGAAGACCGGTACTGGCGATAGTTATGTCAGTTACTGTTGTATTATTTGGAATAATCGGATATTCATATCTCGGCATAAGGGAATACCCTGCGGTTGATCCGCCGATAATCACAGTCAGCACTAATTACACTGGTGCAAATGCAGATGTAATTGAATCACAAATAACCGAACCTCTTGAAGAATCTATTAATGGAATTGCAGGCATAAGGTCGCTTACTTCGGTAAGCCGCGACGGGCGGAGTACTATTACTGTTGAGTTCGGTATTGATGTTGACCTGGAAGTAGCTGCAAACGATGTGCGTGATAAAGTTTCAAGATCAATTAGCAGTTTACCACCGGATGTTGAAAACCCTATAGTTTCAAAAGCTGATGCGAATGCTTTCCCGATCGTTTTTATGAATTTGCAAAGTGATACGAGAAACCTTATGCAGCTTTCCGAGCTTGCTAATAATCTTTTTAAAGAAAGATTTCAAACCATCCCCGGTGTAAGTTCTGTTCAGATATGGGGTGATAAAAAATATTCGATGAGGCTGTGGCTCGATCCGGCAAAACTCGCAGCGTATCATCTTAGCCCGCTTGATGTAAAAACAGCACTTGCCCGCGAAAATATAGAACTGCCTTCGGGGATAATTGAAGGTAATACCACCGAACTTTCTATAAGAACAATTGGCCGGTTAACTTCGCAGGTAGAGTTTAATAATCTTAT
>PFVA01000118.1:0-3059 GCA_002790365.1 Ignavibacteriales bacterium CG_4_9_14_3_um_filter_30_11 | reverse complement strand
GTATATCAAAGATTCTATTCTTGAAGTTGAGCAGACTATATTCCTCGCATTCTCACTGGTTGTGTTAGTCATATTTTTATTCTTACGCGACTGGCGAACTACTATTATTCCTATTATTGCAATTCCGATTTCTCTTATCGGCGCATTCTTTATAATGTATGTTGCAGAATTTTCTATAAATGTATTAACTCTGCTGGGAATTGTGCTGGCAATAGGAATAGTTGTAGATGATGCTATAGTTGTACTCGAAAATATTTACACAAAAATTGAAGACGGTATGAATCCTATTGATGCCGCCACTAAAGGTTCGGCAGAAATTTTCTTTGCTGTTGTTTCAACCACAGTTGCACTTGCGGCAGTATTTCTTCCTGTAATATTTTTGCAGGGACTTACAGGCAGACTTTTTAGGGAATTCGGAATTGTAATAGCCGGGTCAGTTATTATTTCGTCTTTTGTTGCGTTGACACTAACACCAATGCTTGGTGGTAAAATTCTTAAGTCACGCGATAAAGAAACACATAGCTGGTTCTATGTGAAAACAGAACCTTTCTTTGTAAGAATGAACGAATGGTACCGTGGGAAACTTCAGGCATTTATGAACAAACGCTGGCTGGCCTTCGTGATTATGGGAGTTTCAGCTGTTATTATTTACAGTTTATTTTTAATTACACCAGCAGAACTTGCCCCGCTTGAAGACAGAAGCAGTTTAATTATGTCAACAAGTACAACCGAAGGAACAACATTTGATTTTATGGACAGCTTCATGGATAAGCTGATCGATCATATTAAAACAGAGGTTCCTGAAAGAGAGGGAATTATTTCTGTTACCTCCCCGGGTTTTGGTGCCGCAGGTTCCGTTAATTCGGGATTTGTTTATTTGATTCTTAAGCAGCCGGATGAAAGGCAGAGAAGCCAGGGGCAAATTGCCGGCGCACTTACTGATGATGTTAGTAAACTTACTGAAGCGCGCACTTTTGTTGTTCAGCAGCAGACCATCGGCGCAAGAGGATTCGGACTTCCAGTTCAGTATGTCCTTCAGGCGCCAAATTTTGAAAAGCTTCGTGAGTTTTTGCCCAAGTTTATCGATGCTGCTCAGAAGGATCCGACTTTCGTTTTTATTGATGCTAATTTGAAATTTAATAAACCCGAATTAAGAATTAATATAGACAGGGAACGTGCACGGGATATCGGAATTTCTGTTGCAGATATTGCACAGACAATACAGGCCGCTTTCAGCGGACAAAGATTTGGCTTTTTTATCAAAGATGGGAAGCAATACCAGGTGATTGGCCAGGTGGACAGGGCTGACCGCGATGCCCCTATTGATTTGAAATCTCTTTATATTAAAAATAATAAAGGAAACCTTATTCAGCTCGATAATGTTGTGAAGGTAGTAGAGGAAAGTGCACCGCCCCAGCTTTACAGGTTCAACCGTTATGTTGCTGCAACAGTAAGTGCGGCTCTTGCACCGGGAAAAACTATCGGCGATGGAATTAAGGCGATGGATGCCATCAAGGCAAAAGTTCTTGATGATACTTTTTCAACTTCGCTTGATGGAGCTTCAAAAGATTACGCCGAAAGTTCATCAAGTCTGATCTTTGCTTTTCTGCTTGCAATCGTTCTAATATATCTAGTGCTTGCTGCACAGTTTGAAAGTTTCAGGGATCCTTTTATTATTTTATTCACTGTTCCGCTTGCAATGGCTGGTGCGATAATTTCAATTTGGTATTTTAACCAGACATTAAATATTTTTAGTGAGATCGGAATTATTATGCTTATCGGGCTTGTTACAAAAAACGGAATTCTTATAGTTGAATTTGCCAACCAGAGAAAAGCAGCGGGACTAACAAAAATGGAAGCGATAGTTGATGCTGCTGCGGCTCGTCTGCGCCCTATCCTGATGACTAGTTTGTCAACTGTACTTGGTATTTTACCTATCGCACTTGCACTAGGTGCCGGCTCAGAAAGCCGCACATCAATGGGTATTGCAGTAATAGGCGGGCTAATTTTTTCAACGGTTCTAACATTGTTCGTTATCCCGGCAATTTATTCATATCTCTCAAGAGCAACAGCAAGCGTGTCTAATGTAACTGAAGACGCTAAGGTTTAATTGATAAAAAATTAAAAGATATGAAACAAAAATATTTAAAATTAAGAAATAAAAGTGTAATAACTGTAATTATATTAGTTACATTGTTTATTTTTTCCCCATCAGATTTTGCGCAAAGCATAATGACCGCACAGGATGCGGTTAAAATAGCGCTGGAAAATAATTACTCAATTAAAATTGCCGAAAATCAAAAAACAATCAGCGATAACAATGAAACAATCGGCAATGCAGGCCTCCTGCCGAATCTTGATGCATCAGCATCCTACAACAGATCATCGAATAATACAAAGCAGAATTTTTCAAACGGCACAGTCGTAGACCGAACCGGGGCTATTTCAAAAAATTATGCAGCAGAAATAAATCTAAGCTGGACAATTTTTGATGGTTTGAAAATGTTTGCTTCTCTTGATCAATTAAAAGAGTTAAAAAAAACAGGCGAAACAAATTATAAAATTACCGTTGAACAGAATATCTCTGATGTGCTTTCTTCGTTTTACGATATTGTAAGGCAGGAACTTCTTCTCGAAGTAATTAAGAAAAATATTTCAATCTCCGAGGAGAGATTGAAAATAGTTCAAAATGAAAAGGAGGTTGGTGCTGCATCAAAATTTGATTTGCTTAAAGCACAGGTTGACCTGAACACAGATAAATCTTCTTTGCTGAATCAGCAGGAACAGCTTGCAGAAGCAAGAGTAAAATTGAACATGCTGCTTGGCAGAGATATCAACACAGGATTTGAAGTGGAAAAAGATATCGAAATAAACCAGGGACTTTCTTATGATGATTTAAAGCCTGTAGCAGAAAAAAATAATTCTGAGTTATTATTAGCGCTGCAAAACAAAAATATTTCTGAATTACAATTAAGGCTTGAAAGATCGGAGTTATATCCGAAAATAAGTTTTAATATTGGATATAATTATACTAAGTCAGCATCAGATGCAGGTTTTTT
>PFVA01000102.1 GCA_002790365.1 Ignavibacteriales bacterium CG_4_9_14_3_um_filter_30_11 | reverse complement strand
CAAGTTCTGCAAATTTTTCCGGTTCCCATCTTCTTTTAATATGATTTTTTAAAACAGAAGTTCCCGGATGAAAACCAATTACAACATCATTATTTGAAATCTTTTTATCATTTAAAAATTTAGATGCTGTATATAAATCATCTTCTGATAAGTCAAATTCTAGATCGGGTTGGCCAGCTAAATTTTTATTAGTTATTTTTTCAACCAACTTAATGTTAGTTTGAACATTGTGGAGTAAATCATTTTCTTGTATTCTACAATTATTTAACCACCCTAAATTTTGATTGTTCATTCGTAAATAATTTACAGCAGCTTTTGTTTTTGCACCAATTAAAAAACTTATAATATTATATTCTTTTCGGTTGGATGGATAAACATTTATTGTTGTATCATACTTACCTCGCAAACCCAAAACAAAACTCAATGATTTTAGAAAACCTTCTTTTAAGAAATTAAAATAGATTATTTTGTTTAGATTTTTGTTTCTGTCATAAATATCTTTAGCGCCTTTATACATAACAAGGGCGTCTATTTTAGCAGTTGGGTAATTCTTGCGAAGAAGATTTAAGGCGGGTGTAAAAATTAATGCATCACCAATTCCGGAAAGAGCTATAACAAGTATTTTCATTTAATATAAAAAATGAGCTGGTTGTCACCGCTCATAAATTAGACAATATAATATTATTTATTTTTTTAGTTGTACTTTGTTCAATGTATCTAGTTGTTGAATAAGGCTTCTGTATTTTGCTATGTTTGCTCTAACATTAGGATCACCGGGATATAGTTTTTCTATTTTTTCCCACAAACCCAGTAGCTTATTATTGTCATTCATATTTTGATATAGATCCAGCAATACTCTAAATGAATAAAGATCATTTGGATTATTTTCCAATGAATGTAATGCATCATTTTCAACTTTTACTGAAAGCTCTTTAAATTTATCATAATTACCTGATTGAAAATATATGTTACCTATTTGAGCAAGCAGCCTGTAATCAATATCTATAACATCAGTGGAAATTTTGTTGTTCATTGCATTTAAAACTTCGCCAACCTTTGTTTTTTGACCCAAATCGAGATAAAACATTGCTAATTTTAGAAATGCATTTCTATAATTTTGAAGCATATTCTGTATCCCTTCTTCATAAAAAATAGATTTATCATTCAAACCTCTAAATTTAAATCCTCTTTTAAAGGTTGAACTGAAATTTTCATTTTTACCTAATAGTTCTTCTATCAAGGCTGGTTCATTTACAAACTCAATATCAGGATTTCTTTTTTCGGGAACCAACCTTGAAGCCATACCTTCAATTTTTAAATAATCATCTAAACCAATTCTACTGTCTATAGAAGAAGTAACAGAAAAATAAATTGGTCTTTTCCATTCATTGGCTTCAATAATTTCTTTTACCATTATATCCTGAATTCTTAATGCTTTTGTTGTTCCAAAAGTAACAGTATTATCCATTCTAAAAGTTAAACTACCTTCTTTAATTATTGTGGAATCTTTAATATCAGCTTCTTTAACAATCTTTGCAATATCAGGTGAGTTTTTATCAGCCGGTAGAGGAATTGTTATATCTCTTGGTTCCCATTGAAAAGGACGGATCCTGTCAATTTGAGAATCTGAATATCGTATATTAACCGTACCTACTTTATACGGATCATTGGTTTTTAATTCTTTGATATACCAACTAGTATTTAGCAAACTCAAGTTTACAATTTTAACATCGCGTCTTACTTTTTCAACATCTTGTAAATACCAAAGAGGAAATGTATCATTATCACCATTAGTAAAAATAATGGCATTAGGTGCGCAACTCTGCAAAATGTTATATGAATAATCCCAAGGAACCCAAATTTTAGATCTGTCATGAGAATTATAATTTGCAACTAACATTCTTAGAGGAACAAAAACAATGCCCAAAACAATTGTAGTAATAATTACAGCTTTTTTAAATTGTAGTTTTTTAAATTTTTCTTGAATTAAATCAATGAGACCTCTAAATCCTATGGCTATCCAAATCCCATAAATAAAAAAGGCACCAACATAAAAATAATCTCTTTCTCTAGGCTGAGGTTGTTGTTGGTTTTGATAAAAGGCAGTAAAGTAACCCATAAAAATAAATAGAACCATAAAAATAATAGCCGTTTTCCAATCCTTTTTAAAATGAAAATAAATTCCAAGCAAACCAATTAAAAACGGAATACCGTATAATGAATATTTAGCACTACCGGCAAAATGTATGTTGAAAGCATTTCCAAGTAAATTACCAATTCCATTAAATGGTGCTATGTTTGGACCAGCATCCTGAACCCAGCTTTCTCTACCGGCAAAGTTCCAAAGTAGATATCTTGTTGTCATGTGATTCATTTGATACTTCCACCAGAAATCCAATTCGCTGGAATAATCTTTGTAAACTCCCATTTGGTGTGGTTCGGTTGCAAATCTTCTTTCAAAGATCGGGAAATCACCATATTGATCTCTGTTTAAATAAGAGACTAACTCGGTGAAATCATTAGGTTCATTTTCATTCATTGGTGGGTCTTGATTTGCACGAATAATTACCATTGTATAAGAAGTAAATCCCAGAAGAATAAATATCAAAGACATAAACGCAAGATGTATTGTTGGTTTTTTATTTTTAACAGTATAATGTACTGCAAAACCGAATAAACTAAGAATTATTCCAAACACTAAAATTGCAACTAAAGAATTGTCACCAGAAATATTTGCCATTAAGCCAGGAAGAATTTTTACAATTCCAGGGTAAGTTAAGAACAAAGCTAAACCACCAATCATTAAAGGAACATAAATAGAATTTCTACTGAAAACTTTTTTCCAAAAAACTCCCATTATAACAATTGTGACAAATACCATTATCAATTTAAATTTAGAATCAAATGCTGTATATTCTTCCGGTGAAGGTGGAGTAGTATTGGTTCTGCTACCCCAAAGAAAAAATGCCAAAATAAGTACAACACCAACATTTATTAAAAAAACATAAATAGATTTTTTAAGTGCTTCATTATCATCTACATATTTTTTAAACATTATCATCATTACAACAGATACTATTGCAAGCACACTCATTAAATGTACACCTGTTGAAATGCCGATAAGGTAAGCTATCATTAGTATATATTTTTCGTTATCCTCATTATCTGCTTTTTCTGACCAACTCATCATCAAATAAGTAATTGCGGAGAAAAGTAATGTGCTGCTTGCATAAACTTCAGCTTCAACACCATTAAACCAAAAAGTATCACTAAATGAAAATGCTAAAGCACCAATTGCTGCTGCAAGAAAAGTTGAGACAGCATCCAAAAGATCTTTGTGTTCGTATCCTTTAATACTGTTAATAAGTTTAACGACAATTAAGTAAAGAAATAAAATTGAAAAACCACTCGCTAAAACCGAAATTGCATTTACTCTTAATGCAACATTTTCTACAAAAGGAATTATTGCAAAAATTCTACCTGTAATTGAAAAGAACGGGGCACCCGGCGGGTGAGGTACCTGCAGATAATAAGCCGATGAAATAAACTCCCCGGCGTCCCAAAAAGAAACCGAAGGTTGAACTGTTGAAAATAAAATGATTGTTGATATTAAAAAAACAACGCCTGCAAATATTTTGTTTAACAAACTGTAATTATTTTTTTGCATTAAAACCTCAATTATAAAAATATTACTTTATTATTATTGACATAAATTGTGAAAGACAAATATATATACTTAATATCTTAATTTATTGTTGCTAAAGATAACGAGGAAATTATTTTTTAAAGAAAGAATCAAATTTTGATCTGTCAATCGATACATTGTATTTATTGTAAATCTCTTTTAATCTTTTTATTGATATAGAATCAAAATCTTCGTCATCTTTTTGTCGCTTTACAAACATCTTATAATCTTCTAATTCTTTGCCTTTAAATTTATGTTCGTGACTTTTTAGGAATTCAAGATATTTTTTCTGTTCTCTATATGACATTATAAAAAGCTCTCTTTTTAATAATATTTAACATTAATAAAATAATTAAACTTTATCCAAATTGAAAAGAAACATACTACTATAAATGATTGACGATTTAATTTATTATATGTTCAATTTTATTCTAACAATATGCCTGATTTGATAATTACCAGGCACTATATCTACTGACTCCAGGCATTTTTAACACCTTAACGAATTAGTTAAAACATTAAAAAATAACAATTTAACTATCTTCAAAATCTTTGGCACAATTATTTGAATATCAAATTCAGAAAAAATGGAACAACTTAATTTATTTTTTAATAATTTATCTAAAAGGAGAAACATTATGGAAAACAAATCAACCTTAATCAAGTATATAGTTGCTTACATTATACTTGGTCTTGTCGTTTTTATCTCTGGATGTAAAGATTCAGTAAATGCACCGGACATAAATTCATCAACCACAACTACTGATCCTGCAGTATTTGAAACTTTGGCAAATCAGGATGAAACTCTTAGTTCATTTGAACCCAACTATAATGAAAACGATGCAATGTCTTTTTTGGGTAAAACTTTGACGGAAATTTATCCGATTAGAGTCGGCCAAAAAATGAGACTAGTTAGCAAGAATTACGAAGTTAATGAAGTCGGTGACACAGCTTATGTTAAAATGACAAAAACATTTGAAGGTGTACTTTTTATTAAAGGATCTTATACACCGCCTGATTCTAACTCAAGCAATGCTGGTGACACACTAATCGAAAAATCATTTTCTACTACAATGAATAGAAATCTGATATTTGCCAAAAAACAAATTGGTGATATTCCTTTGAATAACTGGAAATTAGTTGCTGCATCATTACCGGCAGGTGGAACTTTAACCGATAACATTAATATCACAAAATTAACGGTTACTTATTCAAATGGTGAACAATTAGTAATAACAAATCCAACAGAATTCTATTTAACAAGAGAATTTCCAATATGGAGACAAATACCTGTTGTTGCAAGAAATGAAGAAGTAGTAGTTGAAGTTGCTGTAACAAGTGCTTATGCAGATTCTGATTTTGTTACTATTACTTATGGTAGTGATAAGTTTGGTCAACACAGAGATAAAAGAAAATTTGATCTAATATCATCAGTTCAGAACGGTAATTTGTATGATAAAGTATATCAAAAGAAATTTAACACACATCAATTTCCGGGGCATTTTCATGCAATAATAAATGCATTCCCTAGACAAGTTATATTTGATGATGCCGCTCCTGTTGAAGCTAAAACTTGGGGTATACCATATATTGTCCGAGCAAATTAGGGGGGGTAAAACAATAAAGAGGGTGCCCTTAAATGGGCATTCTCTTTTAATAAACATTTGTATAAATTTAATAATGTAATTATGACCAAGAGATTAAACAAGAATGCTAAATTAAAAAGACAAATAAAATGAAAAAGTTACTTTCAATATATACCTTATCAATAGCGCTTTTGGCGCTTAGTATAATTTATAACGGATGCGATACTCCTGCACCAACTGAATTAGTTATTGACAGCGACACAACAACAGAAGACCAAGTCGATGTCGAAATAATAACCAAGGATACACAAGATGAATTTTATAGCAACGGTTTTGATTCTACAGGAGTTGCCCTTAGACTACATAATTTTGGGAGTGTTATTGTTATAACAGGAACAAAGATTACAAGTAATAACATTACAAACAGTACTTCTTTAGGACAGGCTGTTTTTTTTGATAATAATTCACCTGTAAGAAATATGAATGGTAATATTATCGGATTTCATACTTTTAGCCCCGGTGTAATAAAATTTAATAATATAACTGCTAAAATTAGACAGCATAATGTTAAATTTAATAATGGAAGTTCAGTAATAGACTCAACACTTGGCCCTATGTTCGTTGTTTTTTCAGGAAGACAAAATACTGTTGACCCATTTGGTTATAATTTTAAATCCAATGTTTCCT
>PFVA01000100.1:3434-5987 GCA_002790365.1 Ignavibacteriales bacterium CG_4_9_14_3_um_filter_30_11 | reverse complement strand
GCATAAAAAAATCCTTTTAAAGAATATAAAAATAACGATTTTTAAGATGTTAACCAATGAAAAAATTAACAGTGAATTTATAAATGGAATTGATTTATAGTTTAAAAGAGGGAGATAATTCAAATATTTTATGTTAAAATGCTTCCCCAATACCGAATTGAAGAACAAAATTACCCCAGAATTTTTTATCAAAAATAAATCTTCTGTCGTTGGGGTCATAAAACTTAAAACCAAAGTCTATTCGAAGAGGTGCTACCAGAGTGTAATATCTGAATCCCACACCAACAGCAATGGCCACATCATCCCATCTAAATTGTTTATAACCAAGCCAGGAATTTCCTGCATCTGCAAAAAGTGTAATACCGTAATAATTTAAAAATCTGTATCTGAATTCTAAAGATGATTCAAGAAGAAATGTTCCTCCCTTTACATTTGGTCCTTGAATAATTCCGGATCTTAAAGCAGGTGTTCCTTTTGGTACAAGTTCATTTGCACGCCATCCTCTAACAGAGTTGCTGCCTCCGGCATAAAAAGTTCTGTTAATTGGAATGCCGGAATAATCGCCAACATAAGCTTGAACATGTCCAACCTTTGTTTTAAATGCTAATATAGAAGTTCTTTTGTGAGAGATGTCAATATAATTTGAGAAAGTCATTAATATTTTATAAAACAATGCACCGTCATAATCATTCCCCCTAAGTTTTGTAATAAGATAAGGAAGTGAATTAGCTTCCTCTATCTGAAATGATAAATTATAACCTTTTGTAGGGAACAATAAGCTGTCAATAGTTGTTGTCCCAAAATTTATACCAAGAGCTGAAATTGTTTTAATAGATAAGCTGTCATTATATGTTCTGTAAATTTCATTTGATTGTTCAAGGTTGTAAAATAAACTCAAAAAATTAATGAAGGTATATCTCGGCATTTCAAATTCAAAAGTTAGTTTTGTACCATAGATTGTATTGTTGTAAGTGTTCTGTTTATTTATGGTTGCATAATTTTCCCAAATACCATAAATATTTCTACCAAATAAATATGGCTGCTCAAATATAATTCTTGCATCAACATATCCCAAAAGTGTTGTATCCCTAAATGAAAAATTCTTAAAAATATCACCAAAGTTTACCTGAAAAATATCCTGCACACCGAATGAAGTACTGATTGTCATTTTTCTGGCTTCACCAAAAAAATTCTTTCTTATATAAGTAGCACCAAGTCCCAAGTTAAAAGCATTTTGTTGGTTGTTGATTATTATTTCCGGAGAAAGTTCATTCATCAAACCAATATTCCCATTTAATTTTAAAGGGACAAAATTACCAACTGTATCTTTTTTAACACCAGAAAGTGAAACGGTATTAAAAAGTCCTGTTCTGAAAAGTCTAATTTGATTTAATCTTATTTTATCCAGGTCATAAAAATCACCCTGTTCAAAACCACTAATTTTTTGAAGCAGACTATCTTCAACTAAATCAGCGCCAACACCGCTTTTTTCTATTATAACAGTATCTATTTTATATCTTTTTCCTGTAGTAAAGTAGGCATCAACATTTGCTTTGTTCATTAAGGTATCAAGATATATCAAAGTGCTGTCAAATGAAGCTAACATAAATCCTGTATTTAACAGTGTACTGTAAGCTTTGTCAATACCGCTTGCTAAAACACTTTGCGAGTAATTTTTATTTGAATCTATTGCAATGTCACTTTCTATAGATTGATATATCTCAGGCGGGATATCATCTAAACCTAATACTTTTAATTTGCCGTAAAGTGATGGTTTGTTTTCATTTATAAAGTATGTTATCCAAACTTTTTTAGAGGTAGTATCTATTTCAACATTGCTTGTTACTTCAACTTTGAAAAAACCATTTGAAAAATAATATCCTTTTAAAGTTTCAATATCTCTTGGAACATTAGTGGAATCATAATATGAAGTTCCCCTTGAAAATCCGGTAATTGAATGAACAAATTTCCAAAACCACCAAGGGCTTTCTTGTGAATAAATTACATAATCCAGAATTGAAGAAGAGTATTCTTCGTTACCTTCAAACTTTACTGATTTTAATTCATATTCTTCGTTTTTCTGTGAGTAAACTTGAAAGTTTAACAGAAAGATTAGTGATATTATTATGTAAAAGTATTCTTTCATTTAATTATTGCAATGATAAAAAAATTTAAAGATTATTGTTATCCAGTTTTATATCAGTAGAACTAATTTGAATACTTGGGAAATCTTTTTTTGCAATACTTATAAAGAAATTTTTAATTTCATCTCTTGTAATATTTTTTGATAAAAATATTGTCTCTTTCCTTTCGGGAATAGAAATGATATGTGAGTAGTAAATTTCATTATCTTTAAAATTAATTATGTATGAAAACTGTTCGCCTCCTCTGCTGCCTAAATAATAATCTTTTGAATTATAATAAATTAGTTCATAATCAAAAAAAGGAAATTTAATTTTATTAGTGAGTGAATGACTTAACGAACCATCCAATATTTTTGTACTATCTGTAATAGATAGATTAGCACCGGTTAAACCCATTAAAAAATATTGT
>PFVA01000100.1:0-3405 GCA_002790365.1 Ignavibacteriales bacterium CG_4_9_14_3_um_filter_30_11 | reverse complement strand
TTTAGCAGCAACAACTTCTAATTGTCCTTTATTATTAAAATTACCCTTTACAGCAAAGCCAACCTCATCGCCCAACACTTCTCGTACTTTTTGCAATAGGTACTCTTTTGACTCGAATTTTTTTATTTCGCTTTCTTTATTTACTCTCTCACTTTTTTTACTGCAACCACTAAAGATAAAAAGGAAAGTAATAATCAGAACTAATAATTTATTTTTATTTGATAACAACTTTAGCTCCTTTTTTAATTACTGTGTAAAGTTCGTCAATATTCTCATCACTTATTGCTATAGAGCCGTCAGTCCAATTAAATACAAAAGGTAGATTCTTAAAAATAAAATTTAATTTTCCAATGCCATGGATTCCAATATTATTGCCTAGGTTAGTAAGTAATTTTGGACAGTTGCCATAATAAAATTCGTATTTTAACTGATCAAATTGTTGCTGAGTAATTACATTTTTTCTAAGCCCCTTCATTGCATCAGAGAGATTAGGGTAATTTATATTAAAGAATTTATGGTATTTATTTACTGTATCAATATCACATATTTTGTATTCGCCCACAGGTGTTGATAGATCACCAATTTTAGTTTTTGCTATTTTATTATTTCTTCCAAATACAGCTCTGTAAGATTTTATTAATAAAGTGTCTTCATAAATAGATAATGAATAATTATATCTATCAATAACAATATTTGGTGAATTGAATTTTTTAATTCCTTTAAGTGCCATTTGTTCATTTAATGGAATTTCTCTAATGTTAGTAATTATTCCATATAAGATCATTCCGATTAAAAATAATACAACACCTCCACTTAAAAGAAAAACATTTCCCCAAAGGTTTTTATCAAATCTATTTGAGTATTCTTCCTGATTTGTCTGAGCACTATTATAGTTGAAATTAAACATATATTAGAAAAAATCAGTTAGTTTTTAATAAAGTGACTAAAAATTACTAATAAAGATTTTAAAATGTTTTTTAATTTAGATTCAAAAAAAAACCCAATTTCTTTCTTAAGAAACCGGGTTATAAATTAAAAATAGTTAGAAGATTAAACTTCCATTATTTCTTCTTCTTTTCTTTTAAGAACTTCATCTACCATTTTGGTATGTTCATCTGTGTATTTTTGTATTATATCTTCTGCATCTTTTAACTGATCTTCTGAAATCTTTTTTTCTTTCTCAATTTTCTTCAAATGATCATTGGCATCTCTTCTTATATTCCTTATTGCAATTTTTGTATCCTCACCAAAATTTTTTACAAGTTTAACAAGATCTTTTCTCCTTTCTTCATTTAAAGGAGGTATTGGAATTCTGATATTAGTTCCATCACTGACCGGGTTTAGACCTATGTTAGCTTCCATTATTGCTTTGTTAATAGATTGAACCATTGTTTTGTCCCAAGGAGTAATAGAAAGATTGTGTGCATCTAAAACGGAAAGATTACCAACCTGGTTCAATGGAGTCATGTTACCGTAATAATCTACTTTTATTCCATCTAACAAGGTTGTTGTAGCCTTACCGGTTCTAATTTTTACAATTTCACTTTTCAAGGCTTCAATCGATTTATCCATTCTGCTTCTTGTATCTTTTTTTATTGTTTCCATATATACCTCATAAAATTATTTTCAAACATATTTATTTTTGCTAATGATTTACCATAGTCCCGACTTGGTTACCCATTGCTAAATTAAATAAATTGTCTGGTTTATTCATGTTAAAAACAATTATTGGAAGACTGTTTTCCCTGCATAAACTTATAGCTGTCATATCCATAACTTTTAAGTTCTTTTTCAAGATATCCAAGTATGAAATATTTTCAAACATAGAAGCTTTTGGATTTCTTTCGGGGTCTTCACTGTAAACTCCATCTACACGGGTTCCTTTTATTATAACTTCAGCTTCAATTTCTACAGCCCTTAATGAAGCAGCTGTATCTGTACTAAAATATGGATGGCCAGTCCCGGCACCGAAAATTACAACTCTTCCTTTTTCTAAATGTCTTATAGCTCTTCTTCTAATGTATGGTTCAGCAATTTCGTGCATTTGTATTGCGCTCATTAATCTGGAATATACACCTTGATTTTCAACAGCATTTTGTAGAGCCAATGAATTGATTAAAGTAGCAAGCATTCCCATTTGGTCGCCTGTTACTCTGTCAATACCTTGATCAGTTGCACTTAATCCTCTGTAAATATTACCGCCGCCGATTACAATTCCCATTTCAACACCGGCATCGTGAACTTTTTTTATTTCTTGAGCAAAAAATTTAACTATATTATGATCGATTCCAAATCCCTTTTTACCCATTAAGGATTCACCGCTTAATTTAAGCAGTATGCGTTTGTATTTTGGTTTTGTCATTTGTTATTTCTTTTTTTGTTTAAATATAAAAAAAGGTCTTACTAAAATTAAGACCTTTTTTGAAAAGTTTATTTATTTTCATCGCTTAGATGAAGACGATGAAAATGCATAATATTTACTTCACTTTTATTTTTTGAGTTATATTCCTCTATAAGTTTACCTACAGATTTAGTGTTATCTTTAATAAAAGATTGTTCAATAAGGCAGTTTTCCTGATAATATTTATTCAATTTTCCTTGAGAAATTTTTTCTAATATTTGTTCAGGTTTACCTTCTTTTTTTGCTATTTCTTTATAAATCTCTATTTCTTTATCTATCACAGATTTTGGAACTTCATCGCGTCTTACACAAATTGGCTTCATTGCAGCAACCTGCATAGCAATGTCTCTGCCTAAACTATTAAGCTCGTCAGTTGTATCTTTTACATTTCCTAATTTTAATAGAACACCTAGTTTAGATCCCATGTGGATATAATCAATAAACATTCCATTGTTATCATTTTCATTAATAAATCTGGATACTTCAATTTTCTCTCCAACCTTTCCCATCAAATCTGTTAATGAGTTTTTGATATAAGTGTCTTTTAAAAAGGCTTCGGTATTTTCTGGTCTATCAGAAAATATTTTTTCTAAAACTGAATTAGCAAAAGAGATAAAGTCATTTCCTTTGGCAACAAAATCTGTTTCGCAATTAATCTCAACTATTGTTGCAGATCTTTTGTCGTTAGAAACTTTTATAAGTACCAAACCTTCTGTCGCAGATTTTTCTGCTCTTTTAGCAGCTACAGAAGCACCTTTTTTCCTTAATAATTCAATTGCTTTTTCCATGTCACCATTGGCTTCGGTTAAAGCTTTTTTACAGTCCATCATACCGGCGCCGGTTTTTTTTCTTAATTCATTTACTTGTGAAGCGGTTATAGCCATAATTATTTCCCTTATTCATTATCTTTATTTTCTGGTTTTTCGTTCTCTTCTTTATCTTTTGTTTCTTCCTTTTTCTCAGTTGTCTTTTTAGCTTTTGCTGAAGATGATTTCTTTAATTTT
>PFVA01000177.1:554-6600 GCA_002790365.1 Ignavibacteriales bacterium CG_4_9_14_3_um_filter_30_11 | reverse complement strand
AACAAAACACTAATTTTGGATAAAAACCTATTATTTATTATTCATACAATCTATGGAAGGTTTTTTCTGTTTTAGAATTTTTTAAGAACAATGAATGAGATAAAAACTTTATGTCGTAAACTTCCTCTTTTAAGTCTTTGAGTTTAAGATTTAATTTAAATCCATTTACTTTATAAGTTCCTTTTTGAACAGATATTGGGATTCTTAAAATTAATGTGTGATCATTTTTAAATTGATAGAATGCTTTTTGCCCTGCAATGTTTTTTGTTTCCCAAATCCCCAGTTCAGATATACCCTTATTTTTTTGTTTTTCGGTTCTAACCATAGTTCTTGTATGTTGTTTTCCGTTGATCTTATATTTTTGGAAAAGTGAATCACCCTTAATTTCAATAAAACTAGTATCTAGATCTGTTTCACCAGTTATGTGATTAAACAAAGCTGAAATTAATTGTTTGCCTTTAAATATATATATATAATGAACTATAGCACCGGAAGTAATTTCAACTGTTTCATTTTTATTAAATTGCCAAATAGTACCTACCTTAGAATTTCCTATTACATCAGATTCCCATTTACCAATTAACCCCGCTTTAACATTTTGAGAAAATGAAAAAGTAGAAATAAGAATGAATGATATTGTTAAAGTTATTTTGAATATGGTTTTCATAATTAAATTTTTATTGTTTAAAGTTAATACTAATTTTTTCTATTTGGGCTGTATGATGTTTTAAGTGGTTAATTAAAAAATTCAATGATTGTTCTAAATTTATAAACCCAATATATGGATGTTTAAAGACACCTTTATTAAAATTTTCTTTTGGAAATTTTAAACATACATTTTTAATTTCATTTCTTACTTCATCCCACTTTGCTAATATATCTTTTACATTTACATCATCAGGTACTTTTTGAACTATTGGAGGAGCCTTAAATTTTAATCTGCTTTTTAAAAATAGATTTAACAATTTGGACTTACCAAAAGCTTTAAACCCAATCTTTCTTAATTTTGTTTCAGGCTTGCTTGAATTCATTAGTGAAATAAGGGTGTATTGTTCGCTTTTTACAACATGATAAATTATTTGAGCCGGTGACCATTTATCTTTTTCAAGCTGTGTGTTAAGTTTTTCACCGGAAATTGATTCAAAACAATTTAATAATTGTGCTTTATTGTTTTCTAAAATTTCTAACTTTTTATTAATGTCTATATTCATTAATTCTATTTCTTTAGTTTTATCATTGTTAAGTCTTTACCATTCTCTAAATTATGTAATGTCATAGTATCCTTAGTTATTTTATAATTCATTCTCATGCTATTAGAATTTGGAGAAATGATGGAGATCAAATTTTTATTTACAGTATATGAACCCTCAATTGATTTTACAAGTAACTGAACAATAACTTTAAAATATGCATTAAACTCAGTGATAGCTTGATAACCGTTGTAATTTTCAGATTTCCACTTACCCAGAATAAAATTTGAATTATTATTTTCCTTATCTACCCTAGTCATTTTAATTGTAGTTCCGCCTAGCAATGATTTTTGTGTCATAGTATTACCCTTTATCTCAATCAATGATGTATCTACAACCGTTTTATCGGTTCCAAAATTTTTAAAATAAGATATTAGCTTATTGTTATTTAATACATAAAAACCATTTAATATTGTGCTTATATCGTATTTTACAGTACCATCAGCATTAAACTGAATATTTATTTCAACATTTTTCTGATCAATTTTTATTGATCTCCATTTTCCAACAAGTAAATTATCTTGAATATTTTTTTGTTGTGCAAAAATTAATTGTGATTGCAAAAGGAAACTAAAAAGTAAAATAGTTAAGTAAAGTTTTTTCATTTTAAGCTAAATAATATATAATGATTATTTTAATACAAAGATATATTTAAAACAGTCCCCCAAAATAATAAATTACTTTTCAATTATTAATTATAAGGTTGTAATACTTTGCAGTGTGAGCACTAATTGATGGATGATTATAAATCCGGTTTTCCTGTAATGTATCTTTCAAGTTGATCAATTACAAAAACTTTTTCATCTATAACAGCTTTAACTACATCACCGATGGAAATAACGCCGATAAGATTACCATTATCCATGACAGGTAAATGTCTCACTCTTTTTTCTATCATTATAGCCATACAATCTTCAGCTGTTAAATTAGGGGAGGCATAATAAACAGTAGAAGACATAATTTCTTTAATTAAAGTTTCTTTAGATAATTTTCCCGCTAGTATTATTTTTCTTGCATAATCTCTTTCTGAAATTATTCCACATAATTTATCATTTTCCAATACAACAAGAGCTCCGCATTGTTTTTCTGCCATTAATGATAAAGCTTCAAACACAGTTTGGTCTGGTGCAATAGACCAAATACCGGGGACCTTTGCATTTAACATTGAGCTTACTGTTTTAATCATAATTCTACCTCAGCAAGTATATTTCAAAATCATCTATTAATCATAGTAATTAAACAATGTGTAAGTAAAATAATCAAAAAATTAAAAATAGCAACATTTTTTAAAAATATATTAGAAATATTTTTAAAAAAGATAAGAAAATTGATAAAAATTTAAATAATTAATCATTTAATTCATCAATCCTATTTATTGCAATATTTGCAATATATTCACCAATACTAATGGAGGCAGTTGCAGCAGGAGAAGGAGCATTAAGAACATGAATAGTTTTAGAAGTTTGTTTTATAAAAAAATCGTCAATTAATTTCCCATTTTTATCTAATGCTTGAGCTCTAACACCCGAACCGGCACGAACAATATCATACTCAGTTAATGATGGGATAAGCTTGTTGAGTGCTTTCACAAATGCTTTTTTACTAAGCGATCTGTAAAGTTCATATAATTCCTTTTTATAATGCTTGGCTGCCATTTTCCAAAAACCCGGATAAGTAAACATTTCAGAAACATCAGTAATAGAAAAATCTTTTAAGGAGTATCCTTCTCTTTTAAGAGCTAAAACAGCATTTGGTCCGGCTTCAATACCACCATTGACCATTCTTGTGAAGTGAACACCTAAAAAAGGGAATTGTGGATCGGGTACTGGATATATTAAATTTTTTACTAAAGATGTTTTATCTTTTTTTAACTCATAATATTCACCGCGGAATGGAATTATTTTTATTTCAGGATCAACACCACAAATTGATGCAACTCTATCTGAATATAAACCGCCACAATTAATTAGAATTTTTGTAGAGAATTCCATTTCATTTGTTTGCACAACAAGTTCATTGTTTTTTCTTATTAACTTTTGAAACTTATTTTTGGTAAATAAATTTCCGCCATTATTAATTATTTCCTCTGCATATTTATTTGCCACCTGTTTATAATCAACAATACCTGTTTCAGGTACATATAGACAGTCAATTCCATTAACATTGGGTTCATATTCATTAATTTCGTTTTTGTTTATTCTTTTTAATCCTTTTAACCCATTGGCAACTCCTCTTTTTTCTAATTCGTTAAGCGCCAAGATTTCTTGATCATTTGTAGCTACAACTATCTTACCGCATTGTTCAAATTTTATATTATTCACTTTACAAAAATTATAAAGTTTATTTCTACCATTAATACAATTTTGTGCTTTTAAAGAACAGGGTTTGTAATATAAACCGGAATGAATTACGCCACTGTTGTTTCCTGTTTGATGAAGTGCCGGTTCTTTTTCGGTTTCTACAATTGATAGCGATAATTTCTTTTTATTTAAAATAGACATTGCCGTTGCTGTACCGACTATTCCGGCTCCGACAATTGTTATATCGAAATGTTTCATAGATATAAGATGATTTTAAATCATAAACTTACATCTTTTTTTTTAAACCCAAAAAATTCATTGGAAATGAATTTTTTGCCGAAGGCCGCTCATAAAATGTTTTTATAAAACATTTTATATAGCTTGGTTAAAAATATTTTTTCTGAATTTTATTTAAAAGTTTTTTCTCATTTATATCTCCGTATGCATAAAGCTCATCTTCAATATAAAGCGCAGGTACAATCAAAAGATTTTTATCTGAAAAATCTTTTATGTTTTCTATTTGTAATTTTAAGTTCAAATTTTCTTTTACAAGATTAGTTACCTGTTTTTGAACTCGTTTACAAGCCCCACAGTTATCCGTTATAAAAAGTGTAAGTGTCATAATTTTATTATGCCAAAATTAAATTTACATGAATAAAAAGATTGTCGGATGTTAGACAGATAGGAAAATTTAAGAAATAAATTTTAACAAAGAATCTTTATCTTTTATAACCAATTTTCTTCTGTCAAAATCAATTATGTTCTTTTCTCTAAGGTCAGTTAATACTGAATTTACGGTTTGGCGAGAACAAGCTGTTAAATTAGCAATATCCTGATGTTTTAAAAAAGGTTTTACAAAAACATCACTGCCTAGTTGTTTTCCGTTATCATCTGCAAGCCTTATCATAAAAGAGATAATTCTTTGTGCTGCATCTTTAAAAACAAGTTCTTCAATTCTTTCTGTATATTTTTTAATTCTCAAACCAATAAGTCGTGTTAACTTAAGATTTAATTCCGTATTTTCAGTAATAAATTTCTTAAATTCTTCTTTGTTGATTGCACAAATTAAAGCAGGTTCCATAGCTAAGGCAAAATCAGTTCTTTCATTTTCTTCATAAATAGACATTTCACCAAATAATTCTCCAGGATTTATCAACCCAAGAATCATTTCTTTTCCGTCATTAGATGTTCTAGTAAGTTTTATTCTTCCTTTTTTTAAAAAGAATATTGAATTTGATGGTTCCTTCGCAAAATAAATGGGTTGGTTTTTTCCAATATCTTTCATATTGGTAATTTTGTTGAGATGTTCTAATTTTTCTGAGTTTAATCCCTTGAAGAGATTAAAATTTTCTAAATACCACAATTTTGATTTTTCAGCCATAATTTAATTTTATCCTTAATATAAATTAAGATTTTATTTAAACTTATGATATAATTATTTTTAAAGCAATTTTTTAACAATATAAACTAATTTAATATCAAAAAAGGAAAAGTATGCTAAAGAAAAAATTTTCAAAGTCTGAAGATAAAACTTCTCTTTTGGGATTCGGTTGTTGGGGAATAGGTAAATCGCTTTGGATTGGTGCTGAAGACAATAAATCTAAAAAAGCTCTGCACTCTGCAATTAATAATGGAATTAACCTTTTTGATTCAGCACTGGTTTATGGAGATGGTCACTCTGAAAAACTAGTTGGCGAAGTTGAAAAAGAGTCAGGGCAAAATATATTTATAACCTCTAAAATTCCTTCAAAAAAATATGAATGGCCGGCAAAAGATGATTCAACTTTAAAAGAATCATTTCCGAAAGAACATATAATTAAAAGCACAGAGCAAAGTCTTAAAAATTTAAATAGAGGTTATATTGATCTGCAACAATTTCATGTTTGGAATGATAACTGGGCAAATAACGATGATTGGAAAGAAGCAATTTTTCAGTTGAAAAAAGATGGCAAGGTTCGCTACTTTGGAATTTCAATCAATGACCACCAACCTGAAAACGGAATTGAAGCCGGAAGAACAGGATTGATTGACAGCTTTCAGGTAATTTTCAATATTTTTGATCAATCACCTATAGAAAAGTTATTCCCCTTCTGTAAAGAAAATAATATAAGCATTCTTGCAAGAGTACCATTGGATGAAGGTGGATTAACGGGCAAGATAAACTCAGAGACGCAATTTGAAGCTGGTGATTTTAGAGCAAGATATTTTAAAGATGACAGGAAAGCACAGGTTCAGGAAAGGGTTGAAAAAATAAATAATGATGTAAACGGTGAAACTGATTCAATAGTAGAAACAGCATTAAGATATATAATTAGTTTTGATGCAGTAACCTCTGTAATACCCGGAATGAGAACAGTAGAACATCTTTTGTCAAATGTTGAAATAATTAATAAAGGTCCGTTACCAAATGATTTGATAAATAAATTAAAAGCTCACAAATGGGACAGGAATTTTTATAAATAAAATTTACTAACAAAACTCCCGATATCTCCAAGA
>PFVA01000177.1:224-519 GCA_002790365.1 Ignavibacteriales bacterium CG_4_9_14_3_um_filter_30_11 | reverse complement strand
ACATACTTGCCACTTGTGAAGTAACATTAAGAACGAACTATGTTACGAAATATTATATTTGCTTGAATCAATTTTTATATTAAATGAAAAAAACTATTACAGTATTCGGATCTTCGCTTCCTGTTGAAGGAGAAGAGCAATTTATTTTTGCAGAAGAATTGGGCAAACAACTTGCAATAAATAATTTTAATATTTGTACAGGTGGATTTGGGGGTATTATGAATGCAGTTTCGAAAGGAGCTTTATCCGAAGGAGTAAAAACAATTGGTGTAACAGTTGATTTGTGGAATGTAAA
>PFVA01000177.1:0-147 GCA_002790365.1 Ignavibacteriales bacterium CG_4_9_14_3_um_filter_30_11 | reverse complement strand
ATGGATTTGTTGTTTTGCAGGGAGGCACAGGCACTATGCTCGAACTTGCAGTAGCTTGGGAATTTATGAACAAAAATATGCTAAAAGAAAAACCAATTGTAATACATTCACCAATGTGGGAAGAAATTGTTTCTGTAATGGAAAAAC
>PFVA01000058.1 GCA_002790365.1 Ignavibacteriales bacterium CG_4_9_14_3_um_filter_30_11 | reverse complement strand
ACTAAGTCCGGTGCATAATCTTTAGAATTTTTTTCAATTTTAAATATAGCATCTTTATCCCCAACCATATCCAATAATACTGCAAAAGTTGGAAAAATATCATTTATAAGTTTTGATGAATAATATTTTGAGCCCAAACTGAAATTTGCAAGATCGGATTCCATTCCATAATCTTCTCCATCAAACAATACAAGATCAACACCATAATCGATTTTATTTTCACTTAAAATTCTTGCCAGTTCTAAAATAACAGCTACACCACTTGCCCCGTCATTAGCACCTAAAATAGGTAATTTTTGTTTAGTAGGATCTTTTGCGTGTTCTGATCGAGGGCGAGAATCCCAATGTGCACATATCATAATTCTGTTTTTATTTTGTGGATTAAACTTTGCAATTAAATTTGTTAACTCTAAAACTTCTCCATTATAACCTGTATAAGTAAACGGCTGTTTACTAACATACTGAGTGTATTTACTTAAAGAACTGAAAAGATAATTAAGTGCGGCAGAGTGTGCAATAGAGTTTGGATTTCTTGGACCGAATTTAATTTGGTCTTTTATATGTTGATATACATTATTAGCATCAAATTTTGGAATAGTAGAATTATTTACTAATTCATATAGCGGTTTGCTAACTTTAACTTTATTCTCACCACAAGAATATAAAACAATTGAACTTATCAATAATAGCGATAAGATAATATTTTTAAAAAGCATTTTATTCCTCATTGAATAAACTGAATATAGTAAGCAATGAATCCTGAATAGCTCTTACTGGTTTTGAACTACCAACAAAATTTTCCATTAAAATTGAAAATGATAGCTTATCCCCATTTTGTGCATTCAAATATCCTGATATACTACTCACACCGCTCAATGTTCCTGTTTTGGCTCGAACATTATTATATGCCGGACCATCCTGCATTCTTGTCTTTAATAATCCGTCAACCCCGGCTATAGGTAAGGAATTAATATATCTCCAAATTAATTCAGAGTGATGATAATACATATATTTCAACAAATCTAAAATTAATTCAGACGAAACCAAATTATAATGTGAAACTCCTGAACCGTCAACAATTCTAAATTTTTTGGGATCATTTCCTGTTAAAGTAATTAGACTGTAAATTAATTTAATACCATTTACAACTGTTGCAGGTAAGCCATAAAATTTTTCAGCAAGTGAATAAAGAAGCATCTCTGCACCAAGATTACTACTTTCTTTATTCGTCTTTACTATAACTGAATCTATGTTTCTTAAAATCTCAGAGAAAAGAATTACCATTTCTGGGGTTGAAATGGTATCAAGCTGTCCGGAAAATAAAATACCATTTTTAATTAGATGTTCTTTGAAAAGATTTATAAATAATATTTCAGGATGAAAAATATTTATTTCAGAAGAATCAATATTGCCATCTACTGATTGAAACCCATTCACATAAATTTTATTTTTTCTGTTAATCCAATCGCTTGTAGTTTCTAATTTAGATGTGTCTTCTTTAATAGTTTTAACATTAACTTCACTTGAATAATAATTGGACTCAGGATAAAATGTTACTATTGCCGGATAGTCAATTTCTTGAGGCTCTGTAAAAACTTGAATTTTATTTTCATTTATATTGAGCGAACTTAAATAAGGTATAGTTGCGTCTGCTGCATCATCCCACATCCATCCTTTACCCCAATATAAAGAATCAATATTCGAAACATCAGCATAAATATTTCCTTTAATACTTTTAATATTTAATTTTTTAATATCTGAAATCATCGAATCCAAATCTCCAATATTAAAAAAAGGATCAAAGCCTCCTTTTAAGTAAATATTACCGTATAAAGTGTCATTCAAAATTTGACCGGAATAGTATGCATTTGTTTTAAAATGAAAATCTGTACCTAAAAAAAGTAATGCTGCAGCCGTAGTAAATAATTTTAAATTTGAAGCAGGCCTTAAGAGTAGCTTGGAATTTTTTTCGTAAAGTAATTTTGATTTTGAAAGATCAAATACTTTCACTGCTGAAATTGTAGAGCTAAAAAAACCAGCAGATAAAATTGAATCAATTTTTTCTTTAAAATTACTATTATTTGTTTGTGCAGAAGTAAAAGGTAAAATACAGGTAAGAAAAATAAATATTATTATTTTTTTTAGTTTACCCAAAATATGGTCTCTCCCTGAAAGTAACGCCCAACTTTTCTTCTGTAAATTTTCTTGCCTTTTCAATATCGATTTCATCAACTTGTACTATAGTTAATACTACTTCTTTTACAAATTGTTTTGCTTTCATTACAAAATTTTTCGTTTCATCAAACATCGCTACATCAATTCCCATTATTTTTGCATACTGTTCAGGGTCAGCACTATTTAAACTAATTGAAACTATGTCAATCAATCCTTTCATTTCGGGAGTTATATCTTTTTTATTTATAACATTCCCATGACCATCTGTATTTAATCTGGTTGTTCCGCCGTTTTCTTTTACATATTTTGAAATTTCTTTTACAACATCCCATCTAATTGTAGGTTCTCCATATCCGCAATAAATTATTTCTTTATATTTCTTAGGATCACCAATTTCCTTAATATAAACTTCTGCACCTGGTTCTTCGTTTTTTTTCATACTTAAATTGTAGCCTTTTAGTACTGCTTCACCTTCCCTTTCACAAAAATAACAACTTGAATTGCATCTGTTAGTAATATTTATATATAAATTTCCATTAAGCTGATAAGTGAAACTTACTTTTGGCATTTCACCAATCCCAAAAAATTTATAAGCATTATAAGATGTTGCTTTACCAACTTCTTCAATTGAGATATTATGAATTTTTGATATTTCTTCAGCTATAAGTTTTACATATGCTGATTCATTTCGTTTCCCTCTGTTGGGAACCGGAGTTAAAAAAGGAGAATCCGTTTCTATCATCAATCTATTTAATGGAATATATTTTACGACTTCTCTTAATTCATCTGCTTTTTTGAATGTAATATTCCCGGTAAAAGAAATGTAATGTCCAAGATCAAGTAATTGTTTAGCTTGTTCTTTATTACCTGAAAAACAGTGAAACTGAGCTTTGAGATTTGAGCTTTTGTATGATTTTATAATTCCATAAATATCATCATCTGATTCTCTTGTATGAACTACAATCGGCATATTCAATCCAATTGCTAATTCTATTTGATCCCTAAAAGCTTGTTTTTGTTTTTCAACCGGAGAAAAATCATAGTAATAATCCAATCCTATTTCACCGATTGCTTTTATCTTCTTGTTTGCTGCAAACTTTCTAATTTCTTCAGTCCAAGATTTTTCCCAATCTTTTGAATCGTGAGGGTGAACACCAACAGCACCATAAAGAAAATCATATTTTTCTGTTAGTGAAATTACTTCTTTAGCTGTGTTAATATCTGTTGCCGGAATTAGTATGTAGTCTACACTTTCTTCTTTTGCTCGGTTTAAAACATCATCTAAATCATCCTTAAAATTTGGATAAAAAAGGTGGGCATGAGTATCTACAAACATTTTATACCTTTACAACTTTACCGATTAGAAATGGTTGTTCATTAATAGAATTAGCTTTTTCAAAAATTTTGTCTTTGTCTGATGCATCAATAATTGCAACTAATCCAATCCCCATATTAAATACTTTTCTCATTTCACTATTTGAAATGTTACCAGCATTTTGAATAATTTTAAATATCGTAGGCATTTCCCAAGCATTCCAGTCAATTTCAAGTTTTAACCCTTTGGGTAATATTCTGTTTGTGTTTGAAACAAGTCCGCCGCCGGTAATATGAGAAAATCCTTTAATTGAGAAATTATTTTTTAGAATAGTAATTAATTTTAAATACGAGCGATGAATAGTAAGCAATTCTTCTCCCAAACTATTGCATAAGTTTTCTGGTTTATCATTAACAGAATATTTAGGTAACAAAACTTTTCTTGCAAGTGAATAGCCATTTGTGTGCAGACCTGAAGATGGAAAACCAATTAAAATATTTCCATCTGAAATATTATTACCATTTATAACTTTCCCTTTTTCTACAATACCGACAATTGTTCCAGACAGATCATATTCTTTTTCTTTATACAGTCCCGGCATCTCGGCAGTTTCTCCGGCAATTAATGCACAATTGTTTATCTTGCACGCAATTGAGAAACCTTCAACAATTTTTCCGGCAACATTAGGATCAAGTTTACCGAAAGCCATATAATCTAAAAAATACAGAGGTTCTGCACCACAGACAGCAATATCATTTACACAGTGGTTTACCAAATCCTGACCGATAGTGTTGTGTTTGCTCATTTGGAACGCAATATTTAACTTTGTACCAACACCGTCAACACTTGAGACTAAAACGGGATTTTTATATTTGGATAAATCTAGTTCGTACATTCCCCCGAAATGTCCTATATCAGAAAGTACATTTTTATTGAATGTAGATTTTGCAAGTATTTTAATTTTATCAACTGCTTCATCACCAGCTTTTAAGTCAACACCGGCAGATTTATAATTATTACTCAATTTTAACGGCTTCTAGTTTATTTTATAAGTTAAATCTTAATTTGTAAAATTAACAATGATATTGCCCTTAAACAAAAATATTGTGAAATTTATTAGCAAATATGAAGATTTACTATATTTTATCAATTTTAATTTTTAGAATTTTTGTATATTTGTTGCTTGAAAAAATTAAACTTTACTAATTATTAAAAAATGCTCAACGAAGAATTAAACGATAGGGAAAAGAATATCCTCAGATATATTATTCAGCAGTTTGTGCTCACAGCATCTCCTGTTGGTTCTAGGAATATTACAAAACAATATAATATTGGTCTCTCTCCGGCAACAGTTCGTAATATTATGTCTGATTTGGAGGATTTGGGTTATATAAATCATCCGCACACTTCTGCCGGCAGAATCCCTACTGACAAAGGTTACAGAACTTATGTGGATTCTTTGATAAGTGTAAAAAAATTAAGTAAGAGTGTTCAGGGATTTATAGACAACAGTTTTGAAAATATCTCACAAGAAACTGATGAACTTTTAAAACTTACTTCCAAATTATTAAGTAAAATTACACATCAATTAGCGTGTGTTGTTTATCCGAATTTTAATTCGGCAATTTTAAGAAAAATTCAGTTAGTGTGGATATCTTCAAAAAGAATTTTGGTTGTTGTAAGCATAAAATCCGGAATGATAAAAACAATTACTTTAGAATTAAAATCCAGTATTAAACAAAAACAAATTGAATCAGTGCAAGGATTATTGAATGAAAGATTGCACGGACTTTCATTTGCTGAGATTAGAGATACTTTTGCTGAAAGGTTTAAAGATATATCAAGCGAAGAAAAACCTGTCGTAAGATTATTTGTAGAATCAGCAAACAAAATTTTTACAGATAAAAGTTCATCCGAAAGGTTGGTTATTTCCGGAGTTAAAAATGTTATACAGCATCCTGAGTTTGAAGAGCCAGAAAGATTTCAAAGTATAATTGAACTTTTGGATGATGAAGAAATAATTATCCATATTCTTGATAAAAAATCTGAATCTGAAAATAATACAGTCCAAATTTCTATCGGTTCAGAAAATGAGGATCAAAAACTTACTGATTACAGTTTTATTAGTAAAACTTATAAAATTGGAAATACTTCCGGTTCACTGGGAATAATTGGTCCTAAGAGAATGAAATATTCTAAAGTAATTGCAATTGTTGATTATATGTCAAAAATGCTAAGTGAAATTTTAACTAACAGAAAATCCTATTGAGGAATATAACAGAATGAAAAAGGAAAAGAAAAAAGTGAAAAACAAAGTAAAAGAAGAAGAAAAGCAACAAGAAATACTTGATAAGAAAGAGCAAGAAAATTTATCAGAACAAATAGAAAAATTAAATTCTGAAAATACTGAACTAAAAGATAAGCTTTTAAGGAAAGCTGCTGAATTCGAAAATTATAAGAGAAGAACAGACAATGAACAATCCAATCTTCTTAAATATACCGGCGAACATATTTTTACAAATCTTCTACCTGTAATTGATGATTTTGAAAGATCATTAAAACACATTAATGATTCGCAAGATGTAGAAGCTTTAAAAAGCGGTTTAAAACTTGTTTATGAAAAATTAATAAAAACATTAACTGAACAAGGAATAAAAAAAATAGAAGCTGTT
>PFVA01000170.1 GCA_002790365.1 Ignavibacteriales bacterium CG_4_9_14_3_um_filter_30_11 | reverse complement strand
ACTGCATTAATGTATTTATATAGCTTATTAGGTAATCAATTTGATATTTGTTGAGCGTATAAGAATATGCCGGCATCTCATTTGATTTGTTATTGCTTACTCCTCCAAATGAAATTATCTGATTCAATGTTTCTTTAGTTAAGTTTTTCATATAAACACTGTCGGCCAGGCTATGCGGTTTTGAAATAAGATTGTAGGAATTAAAGCCATCGCCTTCTCCCTTTAATCCGTGGCATACGCTGCAATAGTGCTCAAATAATCTTTTTCCTCTTCTTTGATCATAATTGTATTTAGCCCAAATGCTATTACTTTCATAAGCCTGATCAATCACTTTTAGAGTATCATTATAAGCAATAGAGTCAGGCTCATTTCTCTCTTCTTTACAAGAAAAACCAGTGGCAATAATTATAATAAATATTGTTGCTATCTTTTTCATAGTTATTTCTCTTTTTTAAGCGACATAAGATACCGGGTTATGTCAATAGCTTCTTTTTCCGGCATACCGGTTCTGGGTTCTATTGTCTCAGGTTTATATTTTTGTGGATTTATTAGCCAGCTAAATATCCATTCAGGTTTCAAACGATCTCCAATATTATCTAATGGAGGGCCTACATATCCTCCTTTGCCGTCTAATATATGGCAGCTTTGACAGCCGTATTTTTGACTGTAAAGACTTTTTCCCTTGTCGATGTTGGAATTATTGAATAATGTTTCTTCAATAAATGAAATGCTATCATCTAAAAGTTCAGTGTTGAAGTAATTTAATAATGTTTCTATTTCTTTATTTGAGATAAATAATTTTGGCATTCTTTCTTCTACTATAGGCCTTAAAGAATATGGGACCTCGAAATATTTTTTTATCCAGTTAAGTTGTAACTGGCTTCCAACGATGCTTAAATCGGGAGCTATAGTCCCACCTGTACCTTCTATTTTGTGGCATTGTAAACAGCTGTACTTATTTATAATTTTTGCTACTTCTCCTTTAGGGAAATAAACAGGTGGGGGAGGCGCAATCTGCAAATAGTTGAAAGGGAAATCTATTTTTTGAAGGGACAATAAATATGTAGTTATTGCTTCTACTTGTTTACCAGATAAGTTAAAGACCGGCATTCTTGTCTGATCGCCAAATATTCTGGGGCTTTTAATTTTATTTTCCAAAAAATTATAAAGAGTGTGTGTAATTGAACTTGAACCCCATTCTATCTGGTATAGGTTTTTACTTCCTATTAACTCTAATTCAGGCCCCTTATTTACTGCTATTCCCTTTGCAGATAAATTATGACAACCTGAACAATTATATTTATTAAAAAGAGCCAAACCTTTAGCAAAGAAATCGGCTGGATGTTTGTAATCAGATTTATCTTCATCAGGTAAATCCCAGTCAACAAACTCTGATTCAATATATGCAGTAATTGCTGCGGCTTCCTCACTTGAAAAGCCAAATTGGGGCATTGCAACACCAGGTTGAAATTTTTTAGGGTTGCGAATATAATTATATATCCAGGTTGCATTAGCTTTTGAAGCAACTTTAATCAGATCAACAGCAAGATGCCCGCCTTTACCTTCAACAGTATGGCAGCTTATACATCTTGCTTCTCTGAATTTTGTTTTCCCAAGATTAATAAAATCATCTTCCTCTTTTCTCTGTTCGTATATCTTTGGTATAGAATCTGGTTGTACACTGCCTGTGAATGATTTAAAACTCATCAGGAAATCAGTTAATGTATTAACTTCATCATCTGAAAAAAGAAAATTTGGCATTTTAGCTTTTGACAAAACCTTATTAGGATTCTTTAACCAATTTACCATCCATTGCCTTCCTGTTACTTTACTTCCGATCCCGTCAAGGCCCGGAACAAATTTTTTCTTAATACCCGGTAAATCGTGACACCCTACACAATTAAAATCTTCAACTATTTCTTTTCCATAATTTAAATTCGGTGTGTCCTTTAAATTTTGCCCAATGTGACATCGCCCACAAGTCGCTTCAATGTATTTATCAGGTAATAACGGTTTATCCCAAAATTCAGAAACTTCATGAATGTCGTTATAATTTGTAGCTAAGCCTTGTCCCTGATGGCAAATTGTACAACCAAATTTCTCAGGATCGTGAAAAACTCTCGGATGTGTACTAAAAGGTTCAGGAGCAGTTACTAATTTTGAATCAGAAATACCAATATGACAGCTAGTACATCTATCAATCTTGCCTAACTCCTGAACCCAAATTTGTTTTAATCCTACATCTACAGGTTTTATTTTTTGTGGATAACTCTCTAACGAACTATTAAAATTCTTTTGGATACTTCTCCATTCCTGGAAATAATTTTTAAGAGGAGATATTGCTAAAATCGCTAGAAAAAGAATACTTGTTACAGCGTAGATTTTTTTAATATTTGTCATCACCAGGGCCTATAACTACTTTATATATTTTTTGAAAAATTTTTACCATGGCCATACCCAGCTCCATCCGGGGCCTCTGAAATATGTGCCAATTACAGTTAAAATAGATGCAATAGAGACAAACCAAATCATTATCCAGTCAGATAGTGATCTTTCGTAGAGCCAGCTCATCAATCGATTTTTCTTTTTTACGAAATAAGGAAGAATTACAAGTACATAAAACAAAATTGTTGGTACTGCAATCGAGTAAGCATCAAAGAGAATGCTTACTGCAACCAAGGTTAGTATAACGGCTGAAAAATTAATCAATTTAATTTTGGAATTATTTCTCCAAAGACTTTCTTTCTTAATGTTTACATTGAAGTAAGGGATAATTATTAAAGCTATAACAACTAACATTGGAAGTAGTACGCCTGCAACAATGGGGGGAAAACTGTGCAATAGTTCCTGCAAACCCAGAAAGTACCAGGGTGCTTTTGCAGGGTTGGGTGTATTTTGAGGATTTGCTAATTCTTCAAGAGGTGCATTTATAAATAAAGATATTAAAGTTAAAATAATCACAACAATTTGAAAACAAATAACCTCCCGAATTATTAAATTAGGAAAAGTCATAACCAATTTTTCTTCGGTTTTTTCTTCTTCGAACCTTACAGGAGTTTTTTCGGGGAAAACCGCTATCCTTCTTGGAACTGTCGATGGGTCATCCGAAATTTCCACTTTATTTTTTATTATATCTTTCATATAACAATGCTCAGATAATATTTATTAGATTTTTTCATAACAATCCGCCATCCTTACGTATCCGCCAGAAATGCAATGCAACTAGTAGTAACATAACAGATGGCAGAATAACACAATGAAGGACATAAAAACGTACCAGTGTATAATCTCCAATCTGATTACCTCCTAAAAGTAAAAACCGGATCTTAGTTCCTATAAACGGAACATACTTAACTATATTTGCGCCTACGGTAACAGCCCAATATGATAGTTGATCATAAGGAAGCAAATACCCGGTATAGCTTAACAGCAGGGTTAGGAGTAATAATATTACACCGATTATCCAGTTAAACTCTCTTGGAGGTTTATAAGCTCCTTTGAAAAAGACTCTTAGCATATGTAAAAACACAGTGAATACCATAAGATGAGCCGACCATCTGTGCATATTCCTCAAAAAAGTTCCATTTGAAACTACATACTGAATATCTTTCATATTTTGATAGGCGTTGGGTATAGCGGGCTGGTAGTAAAGCATTAAAAGAATACCTGTTACAATTAGAATTACAAATAAAAAGAAACTTATCATTCCTAAATAAAATGTATAACTAAAACATATGGCTTTTTCTCTAACTTTAACCGGATGAATATGCAGTGTTAAGCTGTTAAAAATAACCAGTGATCTATCAAGGTTTGTGCTGATTGGAAGCTTAGTCCTGAATATAGATCGCCAAATTTTTGTGTTCATTAGCCATTCGATTTTTTTCATAGGCTCTCTATTGATTTATTATTGTTACACTTTTACAATCATTTTATCTTCACTTACAATTTCATCAGTATTAATAACCAGTTTATCATTTTCAACTCTTACAAGAAATCTATCTAGTGAGCGGGGGGCAGGCCCGTGTAGAACATTCCCTTTTTTATCGAAGATACTGCCATGGCAGGGGCAGGCTATTACTCCTTCAGGATGCCCTTCAATACCGGCAGGATTCCATTTTGTATTGCAGCCTAAATGAGTACAAATTGATGAGACAGCATAGAAACTGCCCGGATGTTCACGAAATATGAACACATGATGTTCTGCATTATCTATAACAGAATCAGGTTGAATGTTTTCTAATGGCCCGATTTTAAATTCTTTAGGTATTTCCAACAGAACATTCGGCGAAAGAAAATCAAGTGTAACACCAAGACTTCCAAGAAGTACTACACCTGTAGCCGTAGTGCCAATCTTATTGAAAAAATCTCTACGTGTTATTACTTTAGCAGAATCATTGTGATTATTAATTTTATCTTTATCTTCCATTTGCATCCTATAGAAAATACAAGGTTTAGCAGCCCATTGAATTAATTTTGAAAAGCTTCCATTTTAATTGTACCTGCAGGGCAACGCTTGGCGCAAAGGCCACAACGGATACATATTTCTTCATTTTTAATTAAGACCATTCCTTTATCAGTTAGTGTTTGCAGATTCATTTCAAATTTTTCTACCATAATTCCAACAGTCTCTTCAGGGTAATTGATGTTATTTCTTGGTATAATTTCAATACAGTTTTGTGGACAAATATCAGAACAACCACCACAAAGAATACATTCGGTTCCAAGATTTTCATTACCTTCAAAAATTGTATTTTCCCAGCATCTTAAACAACGGCTTGCTTCTTTAACGGCACTTTCTTCACTATAAGAAAATTCAATTTGTGAAATTCCGACACGCTTATCGATTTGAAGAGTTGGAATTGGCTGGCGTTTGATTTTTGTGTAACCAATAATAGTTTGAAAATCAAATGTATTAAATGAACTAATTTTGTACTGTTTATCTAGTACTTTAATACCAGTTAGATATTCATCTATTGATTGAGCTGCTTTTTTACCATCAGCAATAGCCGAAATTGCAATCCTTGGTCCGAATGCTGCATCGCCGCCGGCATAAATACCTTCGGCAGTTGTAGATAAATTTTCATTATTAACTTTTATAGTACCAAATGGGGTTAATGCAATTCCATCATCCGGCTGAATAAATGAAAGCTCTGGTTTTTGCCCGATAGAAATAATTATTGAATCAGCATCAATTATTTTTTCAGTTCCTGCAATATAAGATGGATTAAATCTTCCGTTGGAATCAAAAAGGGAAGCAACTTTCATTACTTCTAATCCAACAACTTTTCCATTTTTTGAGATTACCCTTTTAGGCCCGAATGAATTCTGAATATTAATTCTTTCTTCGATAGCTTCGCTTACTTCCTCATTTGAGGCAAGCATTTTATCCCGTGGTTCTAACACAATCATATCTATATTACGAGCACCGAACCTTACAGCAGAACGGGCAACATCCAGGGCAGCAGTAATATCTGACGAAGCAATCTCATCGGGCTTTTCTTGTCTTACTGCAGATCTCGCAACATCGAAGGCAACATTACCACCACCAACTACAACTATCTTTTGACCAAGCTCAACTTTATAGCCCATATTTATATTTAGCAGGTAATCAACAGCATATAATACCCCCTCTGAATCAATACCCTCAATATTCAGTGCCCTGAATTTATGGGCCCCTATCGAAAGAAAAATAGCTGAGTAGCCATTGTTTTTTAGATCAGTTAATGTAAAATCTTTTCCTAATTCCTTACCAAGTTTAAGCTCCACACCCAGGCTCAGTATAGAATTAATTTCCAATCGGATTAGTTCTCTGGAAAGGCGGTATTCCGGAATACCCAATCGTAACATACCTCCCGGGACAGAGTGTTTTTCAAATACAGTTACTTTATAACCATTTAATGCAAGATCATGGGCACAAGCTAATCCGGCAGGGCCTGCACCGATTACTGCTATCCATTTATTTTTAGGTTTAATCGTTGGCTTGATGCTTTCCTGCATTTTAATTATATCTATCATACTTTCAATACCAAACCGCTCTGTAACAAACCTTTTCAATGCACGAATAGAAATAGGTTCATCCAGTTTTCCTCTTCTACATACGCTTTCACACGGGGCTGCGCAAATTCTTCCACAAATTGATGCGAAAGGATTCGGCGCTCTTGCGATTCTATAAGCCTCGGCATATTTACCCTGTGCTATAAGGTTAACATAGCGGCCAGCTTCTGTATGA
>PFVA01000025.1 GCA_002790365.1 Ignavibacteriales bacterium CG_4_9_14_3_um_filter_30_11 | reverse complement strand
ATGAATTTTTTGCCAAAGGCCGCTATATAAAATGTTTTTATAAAACATTTTATATAGCGGGGTTAACCCCTGACAATTTGTAAGAAAAACATATTACTAAAATAACAAATTCCGAGATTTTTATATAACTAAGTATATGATCTTTATTTACTTACAAATTGTCGGCCCAAAGGGCAGATCTTCCAATGGAAAATCTGGGTTAATAAAAAGTTACACTAAAACTTAAAATATATATTAGGCTGTAATCCTGCAAATTTGAATTGTATTACTAATAATATCATTGCTGTTAATAATAAAGCTTGAATTACAATAGGCATTCTAACCACAAAATTTTCAGTCCATTTTTCCAATTTTTCCGGCAGAAAGTGCAATACATAGCCAATAACCATTAAAATAATTATCATAGGATAAGCATCTACAAATTGCATAAATACTACACCTTTGAAAAATGAGAATATCTGGTTTACTACATCCCACCCACTTTGTATTGAAAAAGCCCTAAAGAATATAAAAGAAAAAACTACTAAATGAAATGTAATTACACCCTGAGAAAATTTAAGTATTTTTGTATTAGTTAATTTCAACTTATTATAAATTTTAGTTTTTGGTTTTTTCAGAAATATTGATGCAGTCATATATAAACCGTGCAAAAAGCCGAAAAAGATAAATGTCCAATTAGAGCCATGCCAAAAACCAATAGCAACAAATGTTATAAATAAGGCAATAGCATTTCCATAAATTCTTAGATTTCTTAGCTTCATCTGAAGTGGTGCAAAAAGATAATCTAGTAACCAAGATGATAAAGATATGTGCCATCTTCTCCAAAAATCAGTTATACTTGTAGCTTTAAAAGGTGCATTAAAATTATCCATTATATTAAAACCTAATAATAGAGCAACACCAATTGCCATATCAGTATATCCGGAAAAATCACAATATAGTTGAAGTGTGTATGCATAAGAAGCTAATAAATTTTCTACTCCAGTGTATCTGGTTGGATCGCCAAAAATTCTATCAACAAAATTTAATCCAATAAAATCAGCAATTACTATTTTTTTGAATAAACCTGACATTATAAGGTAGGTGCCTCTGCCAATATTCTCTTTTGGAACATTTATATCACTCTGAATTTGAGGAAGCATATCCGCAGCTCTATCAATAGGACCTATTAAAAGATCGGCAAAGAAAAACATATACAAGGAGAAATCTCTAAAACTTTTAACAGGTTGGAAAGTCCTCATATAAATATCAATTACATAGCTCAAACCTTTAAAAGTGTAAAATGAAATACCGATTGGTAGGAAAATGTCAAGGGCATCAATATGACCGGAAGAAATATCATTTATAATTCTAATAAAAAAATTTGTGTATTTGAAGTAACCTAATAAACCAAGATTTACTACTAATGTTAAGACAAAAATAAACCTTCTTTTACCTGTTCCCTCTTTTAGATTGCCTAAAATTTGACCGGCATAATAATTTGCAACTGTCATTACAACAAGTATAAGAAAATATTCACCTGCCGCTTTATAATAAAAGAAAAGAGAAAAAATTATTAAAGTAAAAATTCTTAGATTTTTTTTGTATGCAAATAATCTATAGAATAAAAGTAGTGTAAAGAAAAAGAAAATGAAAAAGCTTGTACTAAAAAGTAAAGGATCACCTTCTTGATATGTAAATAATTGTAATACTTTACTGAAATCAATATTAAATGGCATTAATTCTCCGAAATAGTTCTATTCTTAAATTGAATTACTTTTGATCTAATTTTGTGTTTACAAGTTTTTGTAGTTCCCCAATATTTTTACATTTAAGTACTTCAATACCTTTGAAATGAACATCAAAAGCTTTTTCTACAGCAAGAATTACATTTATATGATTTAATGAATCCCACCCTGGAACTTGATCAGCAGTAGTGTCATCCTGTATATCAAAATCATATAAATTAAGTTCATTTAATATTGTTTTTTTAAATTTTTCTGATATCATATATTAACTCCATGTTATAGTTTCATTTTTAACAACTAATCTTTCTCTATTAGCTTTTCTGCTGGGTTTACCTGCTGAACTTTTTATCAGCCATCTTGATGGTACTAAATAAACTTTTTTAATGTTTATGTCTTCAGTCATTCCGGCTTTAATAATTTCTAATTTTAATTTTTTTTGTGTTGTTTCATCTAAGATTTTTGTTTCTGCAATAACACTAATCTGTTCACTGCCAAGGTCTTCATCATCTTCCCCAAATGCAACCACTCTACCAGGGATTACTCCTTCAACATGACTTACTAAATCCTCAACATCTTCCGGATAAACATTATTTCCGGCAACTATAATAATATCTTTTTTTCTTCCGATTATATAATATTCTCCATCTAGACAGAATCCATAATCCCCGCTATAATACCAACCATCTTTTAAAACAGCATTTGTTTTTTCAGGATAATTTCTATAACCGTCAAATAATGATACTGATGAGATAGTTATTTCACCAACATAATTTTCAGGCAGATCATTTCCTTTTTCATCAACAATTCTTACTTCACAGCCATCAATTGCTTTACCTGATGAAACACAAGTTCTGGAATTTTCATCATCTCCATTTAACTCAATAACTCCTTTGGCAATACTCTGTTTTTGAACATATAAAACTTTTGCTTCTTTATCAGTAGGTGTTTGTGTTACAGCAAATGTTGTTTCAGCCATTGCATAACATGCACTTAATGATTCCGGTTTTACTCCATACTCTTTAAACCTTTTGTAAAACATTTTATGGCTCTTATCTCTAACTGGTTCACTACAATTTATAAACATCCTCATACTATCTAACGATATTCCTTCTAATTCATCATCGTGAACTTTTCCTGCTAAAATATTGTAAGCAAAATTTGGGAGCCAAGTAAGTGTACCTTTTTCTTTTGAAATAGCTTCAAGTAACAGACTCGGAATCATTACCCATTCAAAAGTATCAATCTGAACTACCGGTATTCCAAAGGTTAATGGCAAATGAAATGCTGCTATTAATCCCATATCGTGATACAGAGGCAACCAGCTAATAATCCTATCTTCAGAATTTAATTTAATTGCATTCCCATAATTTGTAACATGATCTAAAACTGCTTTATGTGACAATAATACAGGTTTTTGTAAACCTGTAGTTCCACTTGAGTGCTGTAATAATACAGGATCTATATCTTTAATATTTGCTCTTATTTGTTCAATATTTTCTAAATCTTTTCCTTCAAATTTTAAATTTTTTCCCCATTCCAATGGAAAAAACATTCCCCTAATTGTAGATTTTTCTTTTAAAATAATGGGTTCAATCACTTCAGCAATAACTTTTTCTGTTAATATCCAATCAAGCCCGGATCGATTAGACATTCCTTCTAAACCTTGTGTGAATTTCTCAGGATGAAGACGAGGATTAGGATATGCTAATACAGAAGGAATAGCTCCTATACTAGAAATTCCTAAATAAATAGGATAAAAATATTTATTGTGACGAATTATAATTGCACATACATCACCTCGCTCTACTCCATTTTTCTTAAGCCCTACAGCAAAACTTTCAGCAGCTTTTAAAATTGATGAGAAAGTCCATCTAAAAGGTTCTTCTCCAGCAACCCAATGGATTATCGCTTCTTTATCGGGAAATTTTTCTGCATTCTCTACCCAACGATCCCATTCTAATTCTCTTTTTTTAGACATGGTTTTGATCATCTAAGCCCTCTGTTAGAAATTATTTTCTTTCTAATATTAGTTAATCTAAAACCCCGATTTTAAATTTAACTCCATTTAATTATTTCTTTGTCTTCCACTAATCTTTCTCTGTTTGCTTTTCGACTGGGTTTACCTGCCGAACTTTTTATTAGCCACCTTGGTGGAACTAAATAAACTTTTTTAATATTAATATCATCTGTCATCCCAGCTTTTATAACTTCCAATTTTAATTTTCTATGATCTTCTTCGCTTGTTAATTTAGTTTCAGCTACAACACTAATTTGTTCACTGCCCAGTGCTTCGTCATCTTCACCAAAGGCAATTACCCTACCGGGTATTATATTTTTTACTTGACTAACAAGATCTTCAACATCTTCCGGGTAAATGTTATTACCGGCAACAATAATTATATCTTTCTTTCTTCCAATTATGTAATAATAACCTTCGTAACAAAAACCATAATCGCCACTATAATACCAACCATCTTTTAAAACAGCTGCTGTTTTTTCCGGATAATTTCTGTAACCATCAAACATTGAAACAGATTTAATTACTAATTCTCCGACAAAACCCTCTTCAAGATCTTTATTATCCTCATTAATAATTTTAATTTCACAACCCTCTATTATTTTTCCAGATGAACAACAAACTCTTGATTCTTCACCATTGTTAACTATTTCTACTATACCTTGTTTTAATTTTTGTCTGTTAACCGTTAGAGATTGTAATTTCTCTCCGGCCGGAGTTTGAGTAGCTAAGAAAGTTACTTCAGCCATTCCAAATGAACTGGATAATGATTCTTCTTTTACTCCATATTTTTTATATCGATTGTAAAACAAATTATTGCTTCTATCTCTTACAGGTTCGCTGCAATTAATAAACATTCTCATACTTTCAAGTGAAATTCCTTCTAGTTCATCTTCATGAACTTTATCTGCTAAAATATTATATGCAAAATTAGGCTGCCAAGTAATGGTCCCTTTTTCTTTTGAAATAGCTTCTAATATTAAACTCGGCACCATTATCCACTCAAAAGTATCTATTTGTACAGTCGGAATTCCGAAGGCTAAAGGTAAATGGAAAGCTGCAATAAGTCCCATATCATGATATAAAGGAAGCCAGCTAATAATTTTATCATTTGGTGAAAGTTTCAAAGATTTTGCATAATTAGTAACAAAGTCTAAAATTGCTTTATGGGATAATAAAACTGGTTTTTGTAATCCTGTTGTTCCACTTGAATGTTGAAGCAATACCGGATCTGAATCTGAAATATCAGCTCTTACTTTTTCTATGTCTTCTAATTCTTTTCCTTCAAACCTTAGATTTCTTTCCCATTCTAAAGGGAAGAAACTTCCTCTAATTGTGCTGTCATTCTTAGTAATTAATGGATCTATAATTTCAGAAAGTTCCCTTTCTGTTAATATCCAATCCAAGCCGGATCTTTTTGACATTCCTTCAAGTCCCTGTCTGAATTTATCAGGATGTAAACGGGGGTTTGGATAAGCTAATACTGAAGGTATTGCCCCAATGCTTGAAATTGCTAAATAAATAGGATAAAAATATTTGTTATGTCTAATAATAGTAGCACAAACATCTCCTCTTTGCACTCCATTCCTTTTAAATCCAACGGCAAAACTTTCTGCTGCTTTTAAAAGAGAAGAAAAGGTCCATCTAAAAGGTTCTTCACCTGCAACCCAATGTATAAACGCATCTCTGTCAGGATATTTCTCAGCAATTTCTACCCAACGCTCCCATTCAATTTCTTTTGTATTAGATATGGTGTTTATCATTTTTTCCTTAGTCTTATTATTAATTTTTTTATTCATTTATCTATTTTGGGATAGAACTATTTTATTAATCTACTCTATCTCAAGTTCAGGGTCTTCATATAAGTCTTTCATAATTACAGAATCCGGCTTTATATCCATTAACATATCAATGCGTTTGAGTTTATAACCCACAATTTTCGTAGGCTTAGGTAAATAACTAAGAAGTAATGAAAATAAAATAGTCAGACCCACTAATATTAAGGGGCGAGTAATATCTTTAATTTTATTCATATAGTATTATAATTAAGTTCTTTTTTATGCCTCAATAATTATTTAAAATTATTATAGCATTGATTTACAACTATTATACCAAGGTTTCATTTCAGATAAAAGGTTAAATACTTCGACAAAGTCAAATTAAAACAATTTTGTTTAACAACAAAAAAAATTTTCCAAGAAGATTATCATTTTGAGATGTGAATTAAAATCAGATTTTCAGTCTTAGTAATACTTTTATAACTGCGGCTGACCATATTTTATATCCTTGAGCTGAAAGATGAACTCCATCAATTGAATATTCATCTTTTAGTTGATTGCCAACAGATAACTCTTTATTTAACTCTAAATAAATAATCCCAGATTTTCCATTGGAAGATCTGCCCTTTGGGCCGACAATTTGTAAGTAAATAAAGATCATATACTTAGTTATATAAAAATCTCGGAATTCGT
>PFVA01000187.1 GCA_002790365.1 Ignavibacteriales bacterium CG_4_9_14_3_um_filter_30_11 | reverse complement strand
AGATCTTTTACAATAAGAGTATCTGTCTCTGAGATTCCCCCTAATGCATACAATCCATCGGGTCCATTGCAGAAAAGCCAGTTGTAATTAGGCAAAGTCATTAGATAATAATTCATTCCATAAGCAGTTACTTTACTGCCGGCAATGTTAACATCCGTTTTGCTCAAGACTTCCCATATTATTGTATCTCCTTGTCCATAGCTGTACTCAATGGTATAAATCCATTTATTGCCTACTGAGAGTGGCAAGATATTATCCTTTTCTTCTTTAATGCTTATTGAATTTTCATTGCAGGAAAGTAAAAATACAAAAGATGCTAAAATCATTTTTGTTTCCATTCTAATATTCTATTAAAAATGTTTTTGATACTTTATTTTTTTGTGTTTATGTAAAACCAGTATGGAAAAAATGTGAGGATGTATGAATAAATTTATAAGAAAAAGATTGTATGAAATATATTGGTACTTCATACAGTGATATGGGAAAAACAATAAAATATTTTAGCACCGTTTTCACAGTAACCTCAAATATTTACAATGGAACGGTAAATAAATAATTTTATAAAATCAAATTAATTTTTATTTATTGATTGCTTACTATCAAATAAAAAAGCCCCAATAAATCGGGGCTTAAAAAAATTGTTTATAGTTGTGACTTCATTTCATAAGAATTTTTAAAAGAAGTGCGTATCTAAAAATTATTATGTCAACACCATATTTTTATTAATCACAACAATTCCTGATTCAGTAACCATATATTTTTTCCTATCACCTTCAAGATCAAATCCTATTTCGTATCCTTCTGGTACGGTAACATTCTTATCGATAATTGCTCTGCGTATTCTTGCGTGCCTTCCAATTCTGCAATTATTAAAAATAATTGAATCGGTTATGTATGAGTAGGAGTTTACTCTAACATTTGGTCCGAGCAAAGATCTTTCGACCAAACCTCCGGATACAATTGTGCCGTCACATACTAAAGAGTTAAGAGTTCTACCAACTCGTTCTCCTTCGTGGGATACTGTTTTTGCGGGAGGATATTGATATTGATATGTTCTTAAAGGCCATTCAGAATCATATAAATTAAATTCAGGATTGATACTTATCAAATCCATATTTGCGGCAAAATAACTATCGATG
>PFVA01000142.1 GCA_002790365.1 Ignavibacteriales bacterium CG_4_9_14_3_um_filter_30_11 | reverse complement strand
ATTCCACATTAATAATTTTTAGAAATAAAATTTGAAACCTAATCTGATCATAATTCCACTCAAATCAAATCTTCTTTCAAAAACTTTTGATTTACCTGACAAAGCATCTTTTACATCAAAGGAATTGCACGCAGATTTGTTTTTGTTCTTAACTGATTTAGAGAACTATTAGGTCAAAAAAAAATTATCGAATTCAGAAACTAAATTCTTTTTCATATAATTTTCCTTTCATTGGTAAAAAGCAGCTATAACTCAATTAGAATGCCACTTAAAAACCTTATTTATGGTTTATTTTGCTAACTTTAAGTTAACATCGTATAAAATAATAAACAAAATATTTTTGATAAACGGACAAAATTCAAAAAAAAGCACTATTTTTTTGATACTACTTTTAAATAAGGAGGAATTAAATAACTGATTGATCCGCATCTCCCAATTATAAATGCCAAAGTTGCTGCAACTGCACCTATTGCATTAAATAAATTTATAGATATGAATATCACTAATAAAATTCCACCCACCTCAGCTATTGTAGCCCAAGTAATTGGTTTTGTAACTCTTGCTTCAACTAGGACTGCTCTTTGAAAATTTATCATCACAGAAAGACCAGGCATAATTATCATTATCATCAAAGGTATTTTGGCAAATTGGGTAAGCTCCCAAGAAAGTCCTGAAACTGTATTAAACCAAAAATTTGAAAGAGGAGTTAATGCTATTATTCCTAAAATTGAAATTGAAATAATTACCAATAAAGAGGCAAAGTTTTTTAATTTGATATAACTTTTATCATATTCACCAAGTAAAGCTATTCCAACTTCCTGAAAAGAGAGACCTATACTTCTAAAAATGAATACGAAAGATGTTATTACAGGGAGAACAGCAAGTGATTCAATCGGCTGTCTGCTTTGTACTATAAAAAATGTAGCAAAGGGTTGTACTGCAAGTGTAATGATAGAAGTAAGAGCTAGTGGGTAATAAAAATTATATATCCCTTTGTAAGATAAATTATTGTTGGTTTCATTTTTGCTTTTTAGTTCTTTTATAATTTTCAATGCCATAATTTTACTTGCAATTGCTTCGCAAGTTACACCTATTGATAATGCAGAAGCACCAACCATTACTCCATCAAAGTTGCTGAAGAAATATAAAAGTAGACCAGTTAGTGTCATTGATGTTAAGCGGACTATTGTACCGTAAGCAACTCTCCTTGTAAGATTATTTCTGATTAATATTCCCTGATAAAATCTTCTATATCCGATTGAACCGGGCCAGGGGAATAGAATTAACATAGCTTTATATGTAAGGTTAGCAACTTCAATTGGTAATTCTATTATGTCAATTGCAAAAAAATTAAAAACAGGGTAAATTATAAATATTAGCATTAAAAAAGTAACTACAAAATTAGCTGAGTATACAAAATTTCTTAATTTATAAAATGACTGCCTATTTTTTACTAATGCTGTAGATGCACTCATAAACATAATTACAGGAGCTTCAATCATAAGCGCAAAGGAGAAAGCAACACCATATGCTGCAAGATTAAATTTTGGATTTACCATTCTGGCAATTACAGCTGAAAGAAAAGGACCTTCAATAGACATCATCATATAGGTTGCAGCTAAAGGAATCCAAAATTTGAATATAGTTTTATATGTTAGAGATTTTTGGATAATTGTAATTAAAAAATATTATTAAATAATTTTCTAATTTAATTATTTTAGTGAGATTAGACGAATGGACGGAATAAAAAAAGGGATGTAAAAATTACATCCCTTTTAATAAGAAATAAAAAAAATATTTATCCTAAATAAGCCTTTAGGTTTTTACTGCGCGAAGCGTGTTTTAATCTTCTTAGTGCTTTTTCTTTAATTTGTCTTACACGTTCACGAGTGAGATCAAATTTTTCACCTATCTCTTCAAGAGTTGCTGATCTTTCACCATTAATACCAAAATAAAGCATTAGTACTTTTGCTTCTTTTTCAGTAAGTGTAGATAGAGCACCTTCAACTTCTTTCTTTAAAGACTCTTGCATTAAAGTTGTATCAGGGGAAGGATGTTGCTTATTTGGAATTACATCTATCAAACTGTTTTTATCGTTGTCTCCTGAAAATGGAGCATCCATAGAAACATGACGGCCAGAAATTTGAAGTGCATAAGCAACATCTTCTGGTTCCATTTCTAAAATTTTTGCAAGTTCCCCTGTTGTGGGTTTTCTTTCAAATTCTTGTTCAAGATCACGATAAGCTTTACTAATTTTACTTAATGAGCCAACTCTGTTTAAAGGAAGTCTTACTATTCTTGACTGATCAGCGATAGCCTGCATAATAGACTGTCTTACCCACCAAACTGCATAAGAAATAAATTTAAATCCTCTAGTTTCATCAAATCTTTTTGCTGCTTTAATTAACCCTAGATTACCTTCATTTATAAGATCGCCTAAGGAAAGACCTTGATTTTGAAATTGTTTTGCAACACTTACTACAAACCTTAAATTAGCTTTAGTTAATTTATCTAAAGCTTTTCGACTTCCTTTTTTAATTTCTATGGCCAAATCAATTTCTTCTTGAGGTGTTAATAAGTCAACTTTTCCAATTTCCTGCAAGTACTGATCTAAAGATTTACTTTCGCGGTTTGTGAATTGCTTGGTAATTCTCAATTTTTATTCTCCTTTTGTTAAAATCCTTAATTATCTTCCAAAAACACACATTTAATACACTCTTCCAGGGTCGTTTGTTCCTGAACCAAGGTTAAAATCGGTTGCAAAAAAGATAACAAATATACATAATTATTATGACATTCTAAAATTAATCTGCATTACTCATTATAATAAAAAGTAGCTATAAGTCAAGAAGTTTATCATTTTATTCATATTTTTGTTTAAAATATGTCATTATTTACCATTTGTCATCAAAAAGATAAAGATCATACTAATTCTTTACAATTAATTGTTTTTTATTTATATCTATGTATAAATATTACAAACTATCAGTAAAATGGTGAAATAAAAAAATGAAAAAAAATATAAAATTATTTTTATCCCTTTTTACTTTTCTAATTTTACTACAGGGGTGTTCATCATCTATTTATCAAAACCAAATTAATACCGATGATAATGATAAATACGATACAGAATTTCCTTATAAAGACAGCTCTCCAATTTTAGAAAAAGTTAGTGATACAATTCACAGAATAAGCAGCATAGCATTCTATGAAGCGTATTCATATGACCAAAATTCAAATGTAAAACTTTATACTATTACTGATGAAAATTTAGAGACTAAAGCTTTTGAAAAAATATTTTTTAATAAAACAGGTTTAGGTACAGCCACAGTTATTTATTCAGAAAATAGAAAGCTGGCTCTATTAACTTGCAGCCATATTGTTGATTACCCAGACACTATTGTAACATATTGGACAGATAAAAAGGGGAACGAAACTGAATTTATAAAAACTATTTCATTTAAAAAAAATGAAAATATTTATGCAGTTGGTTTACCTGAATTAGGAAGATTAAATATTTTAGCATCCGATAGAGAAATGGATTTGGCTATTTTAGGAATTACTTTTTCAGTTGATTATCCTGGTAAATTTCCATCTTTATCCATTCCAATTGGGCATTCTAATCAACTAAGCTGGGGAGCTTTTGTCTATATGTTCGGATATCCTATAAATTATAAAATGATCTCGCATGCAATAGTAAGCGTTCCTCAAAAGAGAAATATAGAAGAATTTTTAATTGACGGGGTTGTAAACCGTGGATTTAGCGGGGGATTGGTTATGGCTGTAAGAAATGGAATTCCAAATTTAGAATTAGTGGGAATTATTCGTTCCGTCCCCAAAGATGTACAGTATATTCTTCAACCTGAAAAATTAAAAGACAATAATCAATATGATCCTCTGGTTGCTTATAATGGGAAAATCTATTTAGAAACTGATGAAAAAATTAATTATGGTATTTCGAAAGTAATTTCAACTGAAACTATTGATCTATTCTTAAAGAAATATCAAAATAAATTTTCTGAGGAAGGATATTTGCCAATAAGATTCTTTAAAACGAAATAGCATATAATTATCTATATTTAGTATTATTTATTTTTTTTATAAGAGATAGTTTATGGATTTTAATAAAATTGGCAATATTGAAGAATGGGAATCATTCTATGCATCCAACAATTCAAAAGATAAAATTATATTTAAATTTAGTCCTATTTGTCCTATTAGTTTTATGGCTGAAAAAAAATTTGACTCTTGGGTTAAAAATTTAAACAATGCTAAAGAGATTGAAGTAGCTAAAGTTGATGTGATTAACTCAAGGTCTTTAAGTCAGTTAATTGAAAAACAAACTAATATTAGACACGAATCTCCACAAGTTATTTGGCTGGATAAAAAAGGGAAGGTAAAATGGGATGCTAATCATTATAGTATTACTAAAGGAGCATTAGACGAACAGCTTACAGGTGAAAAAGTAAGTTTCTTAAGAAAGATTTTTTAAAAAACTACATTAAAAAATCAGATTTCATATTTTAAAAAATGATGTTATAATGAAACTTTGATTTAATATTTACAATTAATTGCTGTGACAGTTACTGCAATTTTCATTTTTCCAAGCATCACCAATGTTGACTGGATGAATATAATCGACACCTCCCAAAGAAATTCTAAGTTCACCTTTCTTTAATTCTTGGGCAAGAATTGTATGGCATGTATTACAATCTCTTGATAACACTTTTCCATCTTCAGTTTGATGTTTGCCATCGTGGCAGCGGAAGCAGCCTTTGGCATAAAGATGGCCAATGTTATTCGGAAATCCTTTCCAAGATACATTCATTGAAGGAAAATAATTTTTTTCAAAGATAGTTTGAATACCAATAATAGAATTAGAAATTTCATCTTTCATTGAAGCAGCAATTTCAGGATAATTTAAATTATAAAAATTGTTGATAGCAATTTTTATACTGTCTAGAGCAATTTCTTTAGATGAATAGGGTGTATCTAAAATTTTAACAGCCAGGCTTTTAACAAAAGGTAGCTTGGGATTTATTTTATTAATTGCTAATTCTCTGTTAATAGAACTTGAGGGGGGATGATAAATGTGTGCAGGTCTGTTATGACAATCTATACAATCCATCCTTCTTTTAAGTCCATTTTTAACCATATCATCAGTAACTGGAAAATCTGTTGTTTTATATATTGTAACTGTACCATCTGAGTGTTCAGATTTTATCCATGGAATTTCTTGCCGACTATCATCTGTCATCATATAAGTTACTTTGTTTGATAAATTCATATGCCAATGGATACCTTGTATAACACCTGTCTCTTCATTTCCACCACCAATTTTCATAAGTAAAGTTAAATTCCATTTAGTGTTGTTCTTATCAGAAAGAAAATATGTATTTGTAATTTCTGATTCTCTGTAAAAATATTTTGGCCAATGACATTGTTCACAAGTGCCTTGTGCAGGGCGTAAATTATGAACAGGAGTAGGTATTGGTTTTGAATATTTGTTAAATAAAACTGAATAAATTTGATATATACCAGAAAGTTTTGCTCTTACATACCACTCTGTACCTGAACCAATATGACATTGGACACAACCAACTCTGGCGTGAGGAGAATATTGATATGTTGTATATTCAGGGTTCATAACTTTATGACAAATTTCACCACAAAATTCATCAGAATCTGTATATTCGTAAGCTTTAAATGTTCCAAAAGCACTAAATATTATCAGTACTATAAGTCCAATTGATAATAAAATTAATGCCGATCTATATTTTTTATCATTTAAATCAATTACCGGAAAAATTTTTTCTCTGGATTTACCTGATTTTATTCTATTATGTTCTCTCCAAATTCCAAATAAAGCAATAGCAATACCACAAAAAAGAAAAAATGGTAGTACTATAAAAGTAACAATGCCCATATATGCTTTTGGGCTTCCGGAGAGATAATCAAAAAGCAATAAGAAAATTATTAGAAATATATTTAAAAATATAACGGTAGTGCCAAAAGCAGTTATTGGATTATAAAATGATCCAGGGAATTTTCTTTTTTTCATTTTTGCAGAATTTAGTTGAAATAATTTTTTTATCTGTAAGAAAACAACATTGCATAAATTATTAATAATACTATACTAAAACCTGTTAACAAAGCACACCACCCAAATATTTTCATTAGTTTAATTACATTTGCAGGGTACTGATCAGAAAGATAAGTTTCTAATGTACCATTTCCAACCAATTTTTTATATTCATCCGGTCTATCAAGTTTAAATTCCTCTAATGGTATTCTGCCGGAAAAAATTACTATGTCCATTGGAAATTTTTCTGGTCTTAAATGTGTGTTAAAAAAATGAACAGTAAATATAAACCCGACAGCTAATAAAGCTTCATCGCTATGAATAATTGTAGTTACATTTAATATCCATCCAGGTATAAATTTGGTAAAAAATTCAGGAAACCATAAGGTTAGTCCAGTTGAACTAATTACAAACATTCCCCAAAAAACAGCAAAATAATCAAATTTTTCCCAGTAAGTCCATCTGCCGTATTCTGGCCTTTCACCTCTGCCTAAAAACCATTTTAAAGAATCTCTGAAATCATGAATATCTTTTTTATTGAACAACATAGAATTGTAACCGAACAACATCTTCTTCCAAGAACCAAATTCTTTATGTTTTAATATAAAAAGATTTACTATATGAGTAGTAAAAACAATTATCATAATTATGGCAGCAAATCTATGTAGGTAACCAGCTGATTCATAACCCCCAAAAATAGCAGATAAAACTTTTGCCCAATTTGTATAAGAAAATTTTAAAGACATACCTGTTAGTGCAAGAATAATAAAACTTATAATCATAAAAAAATGAAGGGTTCTATTTAGTGGAGTAAACCTTATTATATATTTATTTTTATTGCTCATTTTTATCTTGTGTATTGTTTCCTAATTTTTGTTTTAGCACTTTTCTCCATTTAAGCGATCTTGGTAACCATAATAATGTGTGAATTCCAAAAAATAAAAAAGTAAATATCAATAGGCCTGTCATACCCCAAAAAGTCCAAAACAAAAATGGATACTTTTCAGGATCGTGATGAGTTGCGTGTGTAAAATAACCTGCAAATTTCCTTGTTGCTGATGGGTGGCATTTCTGGCAAGTTCTGGTAATATTTCCTCTACTTAAATGTGATATTGGATCTGTAACTTTTAGAATATCATGTGATCCGTGGCAGTCATAACATTTAGCTGTTTTAGTATAACCAAGCTGAGATACTTTTCCATGATAAGTATCAAAATATGTTTCGGCAATTTTTTTATGGCAGTTACCGCATTGTGACATTATTTCTAATTTAAAACCTGAATTATCTGTTCTTTTAATTGTATGTGCACTGTGGCAATCATTACAAACAGGTAATTTTTTATCAGTTTTGTTTACTAATTGTGAATGAATGCTTTTATTAAATTGTTCTTCTATTCCATAGTGACAACTACCACAAGTATTTGCAATATTTTTTTGATTAATGGAAGATTCAGGATCTTCATGTGGAAGTTCAAGATGTGCTGTATGACAATCTGTACAAGTAGCAGTTACTGTTAAACCGCTTTTCATTAATCCTTTTCCGTGTATGCTTTGAATATAATGTTCAATAATATTTGTTTCAGTTCCAGTGTATCTATTAGCAGCTTTCTCACCTGTTCTATGGCATCTAGCGCATAATGTAGGAATATTAGTAGGGAATGTATTTGATTTAGGATTTTTTCTTCCTAAAACATTGTGCTGTCCATGACATTCTTTACAAGTTGGAGCATTCTCATTTTTTTCAGCAAACAATTTCCCGTGTATACTTTTATTATAATTGTCACCAATTTCTGAATGGCAAGAGGAACAATCAACTTTGTTTTTTATTGTTTGGCAAGCTCTAACTTTTGATGCATTAACTTCTGTATGACATTGACTACAAGCAATTTTATTATGTTTTGATCCTTCAATTTTTACAAAATCTACATACAATGATCTACCATCATTTGATGCTACAATATTTTTTTTGCTGTGACATTTTAGACAATCCTTATTTGCCATACCTTGCTCATAAAATGTATTTCTTATTTTATGAGGTTGATGACAATCAACACAAACAGGAAGAACATGTGCTTGTTTTTCCCATAATTTGCCCTTTATTATTTTTCTATGTACTGTTTCTATATCTGCATGACAAACAGAACAGGTTTTTGAAATATTATTTCGTGCAATTGTAGAATTAGGATTTTCAGGTGGCAAAATTTTATGACTAGAATGACATGATACACAAGTAGCAGAAACTATCAATCCTTTTTTAAGTAAGCCATCTCCATGAATACTTAAAGAATAATTCTCCAAGATTCTATCTTTTGGTATTCTTCTTTGTAGCTGAACTTTTGTTCCTTCACGATGGCATCTTCCGCAAAGTGAAGGTATTTGTAATGGAGCTGTTTCAGATTGTAGATTACTAGGTGGTTTTATATAGTGATTGCCGTGGCAAAAAACACAGGTTGGAGCAAGTGGATCATTTCTTACAACGGCTTTACCATGTATGCCCTCATAGAATGCATCGTTCTCTACTTTATGACAACT
>PFVA01000191.1 GCA_002790365.1 Ignavibacteriales bacterium CG_4_9_14_3_um_filter_30_11 | reverse complement strand
ATGTCATCTTTCAGCTTTGCGTAACATCAGTTAATAATTTAGGTAGAGGTGTTATTTATAATGCCTCTGCAAATTAATTAATTTTCACTTTTACCTTTTTCCTTTTTTAACAACACCCACCTCCATCATAAAAGTAAGTAGATTCAGAAATGAAAATATCATTTCTTCCTAATTTTTTTATTGCTCCTGCTGTTTTATCACATATTGAAAGTGGTTGGTTTTTAATGAGAAGATGTCCATCCTTATCATCAAAAGAATCTTCCTTTCCAAAATAAATAGCTGTTTTGCCTGTAAATACACAAGGTCCATCTTTTGGTATGGGATCTTTTATTGCACAAATTTCAACACTTTCTATCAATATATTTTTGTTTGTTTCATAGTTAAGTGGGTCTAAAATTCTATAAGGTCTCTTCGCTCTTATTTCAATTGTGCCAAATCCAACCGAAGTAATTCTGTTAATATAATCTTGCAATGGAATAGCACCACTCAAACAAAGAGCGCGCAGTGTTTCATCATTTTTAAGATTTTCTGGCATAGGTGATTCTGAAACCGGATCTGAAAGTGATAATCTTCCGTGTGGTTTTAAAACACGATACATTTCATTAAGTGCAATTTCCAATTCGTTATCGTGAAAAATATTAAATAAACAATTTTGTGCTGCTACATCTATGCTTTCATCTTCAACAGGTAAGTTTAGTGCATCACCATATTTTAAGTCAATAAATTCCGGATTGAACCATTTATTTTCTTGTTCAGCAGAAACTAAATTTTCTTCGCATACAGCAAGCATTTCTTCTACAGGATCAATACCAATTACAGAATTTTTGTTCCTACTGAAATATGAAAATTGAAGTAGTTCCATTCCACCGCCAACACCTACATAAAGTATTTTGGGATTGTTAACTAAATCTCTTGGGTTTACAGTGCTTCCACATCCATAATTCATCTCCAACATTTTTTTAGGAATAATCAATTCCGGTAATTGCCAAATTGGAGTGGTTGTACAGCAAAGACCTTTTTCAGGATTTACTGCTGCTTGTTTATAAACATCTTTTACAGTAACAAGATAATTTCCCATAAAATATACTACACCTTATATTATAAATTTAATTATTATTAAGTGAAATAAAGCCCCAAAAATTGCAGCAATTGGTAAAGTTAGAACCCATGAATAAATGATTTCTTTGATTACTTTTTTATTTTTATCTTTATTAGAAACACCAATACCAAAAATTGCACCAACAGAAACATGAGTAGTTGATAAAGGCAGACCAAATATACTACCTGCTATTACAGATAATCCAGTAGTAAAGTTTGCTGTAAATCCCTGTCCATCATTTAGCGGGATTATATTTTTACTCATTGTTTCAGAAACTTTTTTAGAACTTAGTAATCCTCCGGTAAACATAACAACTGCAACTGCTAGTAAACTAATATTAGGATCAATAAAATTAAAAAAGATAAATAATCCCAATAGTTTAGGAGTATCATTCAATCCCCTAGCAAAGCTAACAAATCCACTACTTATAAAATGTGCAGTATCCAATATAGATTGAGCACTAATTCCAAAAAATTCAGCTTTATAATTTTTTTTGCAGCTATCAATACTTTCAACTGAAGCATCTATTTTTTTTACTTCTTGTAATAAAATGCTTGTAGAGGTATTTACCGGCATTGCAATTGTATAAATTTTTTCACCTGCACAAACACAAGTTTCTTCATCTATACCCATTTTTATCCTTATTGATCTAAAAAATTTATACAAAACAAAACTTAAAAAGAAAGCAAACAATGGACCTACTAATAAAGGGATTAAAAAAACAGAAAATAATTTAGTAAAGTTGACAGCACTACCGGCTGCAACCAAACCTACACCAAGTAATGCCCCGACAATACTGTGTGTTGTTGAAATAGGCATTCCTATTCTTGTAGCTAATAAAACAGTTAATCCCGCACCAAGAGCAATAGGAATATTTATTGGTAATGTATTCAGCATTTCTGCAGGTATTAAACCTTTACCTGAAAAATTTTCTACTAATTTTTGAGCCAGCAATAACGCTAACAAAGAACCCGTTGCTGTTGTAAAAGAACCCCATAGTATCGTTTTTCTGTAGCTAACTGTGCCACTTCCATAAAGAGTTGCTACTCCTTTAATATTATCATTAGCTCCGTTGAAATAAGAGATAAGTAAAACTGCAAAAATTACTATTAAATATTCCATTTTAATTTATTTATTAAAAAAATTACGCTAATGTATAAATCTTATACAAAAAACAATGTAATATATTTTACATTATTTATCTAAATAAGATTATTTAGATCAACTTCTAGTGCTTCTTCACAATAGAAAGGTTCACCGTATTCTTTTCTTATTTGAAATCCATAAAATCTTGCTCTCGAACTAATATAATCTAAAAACTTTGTGCTGCTAATAAATGTTTCCGGCTCACTACTTTTTGGATTATGAAATTGTGATTTATAGGCTTTAACGGATTTCATTTTTTTATCAAAATGATTTGTTATATCAACTATAAATGTCGGTTCAAAAGTGTATGTTTGCATATAGTAAAATAATTTATTAGGTCTGTATGCATTTTGGTTTCTTTCATTAAATTTAGTTATAGCTTTTGTTAGTCCTGATGTGAACATTGCTTTTTTAACAATAACACTGGCATCAATATGATCAGGGTGACGATCATTAAAATAGGGTGCAAAAATTATTTTTGGTTTATATTTTCTTATTTCGCAAATAACTTTATCCACATTTTCTTTTATTCTTTGAATATTTCCATCCGGAATATGTAAGTTCTCTCTTAAAGTTACATTTAATGCTACAGCTGCTTTATATGCTTCTGCTTGTCTTGTAATTGTTGTTCCTCTTGTTCCCATTTCTCCTTCTGTAAAATCAACTATACCAACTTTTTTACCTTTTGAAGACAATTTAGCTATTGTACCTCCCATCGAAAGCTCTGCATCGTCTGGATGAGCTGCAAAAACTAATACATCAAGATTCATAATTTTTCCGTTTTTAAATTATAACCAAATAAAAAATAATCAAATTATTTTGGGATTGCTATTTTTGTTTAATTAGATAAAATATTCCTCTAAATTGTTTTATAATAAATATTTTTAATTAAATTATAAAAACTAATTCTAATAATTATAAAAAAACCTATAATAATTAAATGAAAAAAATCATACTATACATAATTGCAACTATAATAATCAATTCCTCTATAGTATTTCCACAATTTGAAAGAAGTGCTTTCATAAATGGTAAAATATACACTGTTAATGAAAAACAACCATTTGCAGAAGCAGTTGTGATCGAGGGAAATAAAATTCTTTTTGTAGGAAGTAATATTGAAGCTAAAGAATTTATAACATCAGAAACAAAAGTAACAGATCTTCAAGGGAAATTAATGGTTCCAGGATTTATTGATGACCATGCACATTTTACAAATGGAGGATTTTATTTATTAGGGTTAGATCTTTCAAAAACTAGTAGTGTGAAAGAATTTGAAGAAACCTTAAAAGATTATATATCCACTAGAAAAGGAAGATGGATAACGGGTGGAAGATGGGATCATGAAAAATGGGATGTAAAAGAAATTCCCACAAAAGAAATGATCGATAATTTTTCAAAAGAAACACCGGTTTTTATTAGTAGATATGACGGTCATATGGGATTGGCAAACTCTGTAGCATTAAAATTAGCTGAAATAACAAAGGATACAAAAAGTCCTGAAGGTGGATTAATTGTAAAGGATAAAGTTACAGGGGAGCCTACAGGAATATTAAAAGACAATGCGATGGATTTAATCTCCATAATAATTCCTGAGCCTTCAAAACAAGAATATATTGAAGCTGTTGAAGCTGCTCTAAAATATGCACGAGAAGTAGGTGTTACTACCGTTGAAGATATTACTTTCCCTAATGATCTTAGTGCATATCAAGAAATAGAAAAAGATGGAAATCTTACTTGCAGAATTTATACTCATTTGCCCATTGATGATTATAAGAATTTAGTAAACTTAAATATTCAACACAATTTTGGCGGGGATAAAATTCAATTAGGGGCTTTAAAAGCTTATGCTGATGGTTCCCTTGGATCAACAACTGCCTGGTTTTTTAACCCTTATAAACAAGATACTACAACAACAGGACTACCAAATGATATAATTACAGATGGCCGATTTAAAAAATGGGCATTTGAAATTGATAAAAACAAACTTCAAATATGTGTGCATGCTATAGGTAACAAAGCAAACTCCTACATATTAGATGTTTACTCTGAAATTAAAAATAATAATCCTGTTTGGGACAGAAGATTCAGAATTGAACACGCTCAACACATCATAAAAGAAGATATAAAAAGATTTAAAGACATCGGAGTTATTGCTTCAGTTCAACCTGAACATTTGCTGGATGATGGAATTTGGGTTTCAAAAAGAATTGGTGATGAAAGAGCAAAACTTACTCATATTTATAAATCTTTAATTGATGAGGGTGTGGTTGTTGCTTTTGGAACAGATTGGCCTGTAGTAGATCTAAATCCAATGTTAGGTTTATATGCTGCTGTTACTCGTAGAACTGATGACGGAAAAAATCCAAATGGCTGGCTTCCAGAACAAAAATTAACTATTGAACAAGCAATTAAATGTTACACTCTAAATAGTGCTTATGCTGCTTTTCAAGAAAATGTTAAAGGAAGTATTGAAGTCGGTAAACTTGCTGATATGATTGTTCTAAATGATAATCTGCTTACTATTGATCCTGTAAAAATAAAAGATGTTAAAGTTGATATGACGATATTTGACGGGAAGGTTATTTATGAAAGAAAATAATTTTGTTATCTCAAAACTCTGAGGTTACTAAAACCTCGGAGGTTTTTTAGGTTTATTTACAAAAGTAAATAACATTTTCCCATTTATAATTTTAATTGGAAGTAAAAACTAAAGATATCCATTCTTCAAGTTGTTTCGATTCTAAAAAATCAAGACCATAAGTAGAATAATATTCAATCATTTCTTGTTTATCATTTACAAGAAGCCCTGAAAGAATTAGTGTGCCTTTTTCATTTATTCTTCTTTTAAATTCTATAGCTAAATCTTTTAGAACATTTTTTTGGATGTTGGATATGACTACAGAAAAATCTTTTTCTTTTACTTGAGACAATTCACAATTTCTAATATCAATTTTGTCTTCAACATTATTTAGTTTACCATTTTCTATACAATTTTCAAAACACCAATCGTCGTTGTCTATAGCAATAGCTGAATCTGCACCCAATTTAACAGCTGCAATTGCTAGTATTCCGGTACCTGAACCAACATCTAAGATTTTATCCCCAGTTTTAATATGTTTTTCCAGCATCTGAATTACCAGCTTAGTTGTTGCGTGTTCACCTGTTCCAAAAGACATTTTTGGATCAATAGTAATAATTATTTCATTTTTCTTTTTTTTGTATTCTCTAAAGGAGGGTTTTATTACTATTCTATCTGAAACTTTTACAACATTAATAGTCTTTTCCCATTCTTCATTCCAGTTTTTATTTTGAATTAGTTCTTCTTTAATTTTAAAATTTTCAATAAGTTTTTCTTTTTTTAATTTATTGAGTTGATCAGAAAGATTAGTTTTATTTACCATACTGTTTTCTGAAGCGAAAACAAAAAGATAATTATCTTCTTCATTAATTCCATCAATCTCTAATTCCCAAATAATACTGCTAATCAAATCTGCATTAAAAGGTTTTGCTTCGACTTTAAATCTTTTAAAATGTTTTTCCACTTGTATCTGGTTTTATTTATAGAAGATTGTCATTCCTTATCAGTCTGCCTCCTAGATAGGCTTGATCCGGGCACTCATTATTAAAATTTTATAGATACTGAAACAAGTTCAGCATGACAAAAAAAAGTCATTATTTAATAATTAAATTTTATTGAATAGATCACATTTGTAACAACATCACCAACTTGCTGAAGTGTTTCAACACCAATGTTTTCAATAGTGTCTTTATCTGAGTGCCAATAATTTCTTCTTTCTGTTGGAGAATCAGCTCCAATTAAATCTGAATCAATAATATCAATCGTTCTAAGTCCTGCTTGATTTAGTGGAATATGGTCATCATAAATCGGCAGACTTATTTTTGTTGTAAATTTATCAGCGCCTATCTGAGCAGCTTTATTCCAAAAAAGATCAACTAAGTCCGGTGCATAATCTTT
>PFVA01000154.1 GCA_002790365.1 Ignavibacteriales bacterium CG_4_9_14_3_um_filter_30_11 | reverse complement strand
AAACTAATGCAAATATTATAAGAGATATTTTTAGTGGCAAAAAAACAAAAGGATGTTTTACTACAGTTACAGCTAATGCAGCTATGGCATTGTATTGTTCCAATTTTTCTAAAGATTTAATAATATGTAAAAATGCAGCTGAAGAATCTATCATAAGTGGAAATGCAAATAGAAAATTGGAACAGTTAATAGAATTGGGTAAAAACTACAGATAATATGAACATACTGTCTGAAATAATTGAGTATAAGAAAAAAGAAGTACTAAATTTAAAAGATAAGTACACTATTTCTTCTTTTAGAGAAATGGAATTCTTTGATTCAAATAATTTAAGTTTAATCAATAGCATAAATAGTGAGAATAATATATCCATTATTGCAGAACTAAAAAAACAGAGTCCTTCAAAAGGAATAATAAATAATAAATTTGATTACAAAAATATTGTCAGTTCATATTTCAATTCTAACATTGTCGGAGTCTCTGTTCTAACTGATGAAAAATATTTTGGTGGTAAAATCAGTTTGTTAAAAGAATTATCATTAATAAAGAAAAAACCTTTACTTAGAAAAGATTTTATAATAGACACTTATCAAGTTTATCAGTCAAAAGCTTTTGGTGCTGATGTTATTCTTCTAATTTGTGAAGCACTAACAAAAAACCAAATAAAAGACTTTACTTGCTTAGCAAAGGAAATTGGGTTAGAGGTTTTGTTGGAGTTACATTCAACTGATCAAATAAGTAAAATTAATTTTCAAATTAATAAGTTAATTGGAATAAACAATAGAAATTTAACTGATTTTAAAGTTGATATTTATTCTACTCTAAAAATAATTAAACATCTCCCTGATAACATTACAATAGTTTCTGAAAGCGGGATAAATAAAAAAGAAGATTTAGAATTACTAAAATCTACTAATGTTAATGCTGTACTTGTGGGTGAATATTTAATGTCATCAAATTATTTAAGTAAAGATTTAAGAAATTTAGAAGAATGGTGTAAAATTGAAAGTTAAAATTTGCGGTATTACGAATTTAGAAGATGCTTTAATGTGCGAAAATTACGGTGCTCATGCATTAGGTTTTGTTTTTTACAGCAAAAGTAAAAGATTTATTGAACAA
>PFVA01000106.1 GCA_002790365.1 Ignavibacteriales bacterium CG_4_9_14_3_um_filter_30_11 | reverse complement strand
TTTTACTTTTTGCTGACAAATGTTCTTCAATAAATTTGGAATGTGGAACACAATCACCATCAATAAAAATTAAATAATCTGAGTTTGATGAGACTACAGCCTGATTTAAAATTTTATTCTTTCTAAATCCTTTATCTTCCTGCCAAATGTGAATAACTCTAAAAGGAAATTCTGTTGATAATTCCTCAATTTGTTTGATTACATTTTCATCAGAGCCATCATCGGCAATAATTATTTCAAAATCATTTTCGGATTGTCTTTCAAATCCGGCCAATACTAAATTGAGATATTCAATATTTTTGTAGAAAGATATAATTACTGAAGCAATCATTTATTTTTTTTGGTTATTTTCTTCTTCTACTTTTTTCTCTTTCTTGCGATTATAAATTTTCTTTGAAACTTCAATTTTAGGTGGTTTTTTAGGGACCGGAATTCTTTTCTTTTTTTTCTTTATTTTTTTAGCCATTTGTAATTCATTTCCACAAAATTGGGAATCCATCTTAATTATTATTAACAAATTACAAAAATTCTGCTTTAAGGAAATAAATTAAATTTGCTCCTCTTTAACATAGCTTTTATATTGACTGTTCAAATTTAAAAAATTAGAGTGATTTATGACCAAACCTCAAATATGGATTGCGGCTTTTCTTACATTATTTATTGTTTTATTTATGCTGCAAAAATTAACTGAAGAAAAAGATGTACCAAATAAACCTAATATGGTTTTAAAATCTGAACCTGAAAAAGAAGTAACACCCGAAGGATTAATTTCTTCTTTGGGTTGTGTTACATGCCACGGTGGAGATCTATCCGGAACAAGCAACGGTCCGAGCCTTAAAAATATAAAACAATATTGGTCAAGAGATAACCTGATCAATTACCTCAGAAACCCACAAGCAAATATGAATGGTGATAGATTTACAGAATACAAAAAAAGATTTCCAAATTTCTTAATGCCTTCATTCGGAAATGTTGATGTAAAAAAATTAGGTAAGATTGCAGATTATCTTTTGAAATAAAATAATTAGATTCCCGATATCTTTGTTTGCCCGTCTTTGTGTACTACTTCAACATTTACGCAACAGTAATTTCTTTTGTCAAATAAACATCCTGCACAAGATTAACCATTTTAATTCCTTCGTCCATAGGTCTTTGGAAAGCTTTTCTTCCCAAGATTAATCCCATACCACCGGCGCGTTTATTTATTACTGCTGTTTCTGCTGCATCTACAAAATCGTTTGCACCTGAAGATGCGCCGCCGCTGTTTATTAAACCGACTCTTCCCATATAATCATTTATAACCTGGTATCGACAAAGATCAATTGGGTGATCTGAATTTAATTCAGTATACATTTTTTCATGAAACTTTCCGAATTTCAGAGCTTTAAATCCACCGTTATTTGTTGGGAGTTTTTGCTTAATAATATCAGCTTCGATAGTTACTCCAAGATGATTTGCTTGTGCAGTTAAATCGGATGCTGTATGGTAATCAACACCGTCTTTTTTGAAGCCTGAATTTCTTAAATAACACCAAAGAATTGTTGCAAGACCCATTTCGTGTGCATATTGGAATGCCTGACTTACTTCAATAATTTGTCTCGAGCTTTCTTCAGAGCCAAAATAAATTGTAGCACCAACAGCAGCAGCACCAAGATCAATTGCCTGTTCAACTGAAGCAAACATAATTTGATTGTATTTATTAGGGTATGTTAAAAATTCGTTGTGATTAAATTTCATTATAAAAGGAATTTTGTGTGCATATTTTCTT
>PFVA01000015.1:929-7162 GCA_002790365.1 Ignavibacteriales bacterium CG_4_9_14_3_um_filter_30_11 | reverse complement strand
TGGAACGGTAAAGTTATAGCTGAAAGCAACAACTATGAAATTGTGGAAAGAAATATTTATTTTCCTGTTGAATCTGTAAAAAAAGAATATTTAACTAACAGTACAATGCATACAGTATGTCCATGGAAAGGTACTGCAAGCTACTACAATGTTGTTGTAGATGGTCAGGTAAACAAAAATGCAGCTTGGTTTTATGACAAACCTTCAGATGCGGCTAAAAATATAAAGGGACATATAGCTTTTTGGCGTGGTGTAAAAATAGAAGATTAATTATGTAGCTTAAAATAACTTATCATAATTATATAATTATTTTAATCAAAATTATATATTTTACGACAATATTTTTTAATACTATTACTTATTGTTGTGAGATATTTCTTTTTTAAATCGACAAAAATTTTATCCATTCTTTTTTTATTTCTATCAATAAATAGCTATACTCAAACTAAAAAAGTTTACGCAGTAAAAACATTAACTCCTCCTGTATTGGACGGCTTACTAAATGATTCCGTTTGGAACAGCGCAATTCCTATTTCTGATTTTCTTCAGCAAGAACCTGTTGCAGGAAACCCAGCAACCAAAAAAACAACAGTTAGAATATTGTATGATGAAGATAATATTTATGTATCATTTATGTGTTATGATAATGAACCAAATAAAATAGTTGCCCGCGCACTTAAATTAGATGGAGCTTGGGGAGCAGATGACAACATATCATTAATATTTGATACCTTTAACGATAAAAGAAGTGGTTATTGGTTTGGAACAAATCCTTTAGGTATGAGGGATGATGCTTTGATAAATGGGGATGATATTAGTGGCTTTAACGAACAATGGAATGGTATATGGGATGTAAGATCTGCTATTGTTGATAGTGGCTGGAGTGCTGAATTAGTTTACCCATTTTCTACATTTAAATTTTACAATAAAGATGCTCAAACCTGGGGAATAGAATTTCAAAGAACTGTTGCAAGAACAGGTGAAACAATGAGGTGGGCTACAGTCAGCAAGAATAACCCTTTTTTTTATCTTTCAAAACAAGGTGAGCTTATTGGTATAAAAGGAATACAAAGAGGTAATCCAATTTATTTAAAACCGTTTGCAACTGCAGGACTAGAAAATAGCGAGACTGACAAATCTACTTTGCATAAAGTAGGTCTAGATGTTAAATATGGTTTAACTCAATCTCTCTCTTTAGACTTAACTTTTAATACAGATTTTGCTCAAGTTGAATCTGATGTGGCTGTAATAAATTTATCTCGTTTTCCTTTTTTTTTCCCTGAACAAAGAGAATTTTTTTTAGAAGGAGCCAATATATTTAGTTTTGACTTTGGAGGTGTGAATAATTTATTTTACAGCAGAAGAATTGGAATAAGCAACGAAAATGAAATCTCAATTATAGCAGGAGCTAAAATAGTAGGTAGAACTGACAATATGGAATTAGGTTTATTGGATATGCAGACTGCTGAAGAGAAAGATGATCCTTCTACCAATTATGGTATTGCAAGAGTTAAGTTCGATATTTTTGAACAATCCTACGCCGGAGTATTTTTATCAAACAAATTATCCTCTAATGATTTTAACAGGACTATAGGTGCTGATGTGTTTTTATCAACAAATAAATTTTTAGATGATAAAAATTTATCATTTGGGTTACGAATTGCAAAGACAGATGAAAAACATGGAGGAAAAAACTCTTGGGCGGGAAGAGTATTTGTTGATTATCCGAATGATTTAATAGATCAATTTTTTTCTTATGGTTTTATACAACAAAAATTTAATCCTGGTATTGGTTTTATTTCAAGAAACGCTATTCAATCAGCAAGTTATAATTTGGAAATATCTCCCAGAGTTGATTTTGGAAGCATTAAAAAACTTCAATTTGAACCTATTAATACGGATTTTGAATTTGATAAAGACAACACGCTTTTATCAGCTGATATTTCTATTCAACCAATAGGATTTACAACTGTAATGGGGGATGAATTTTCCTTTCAAATAAATAGAAAGTTTGATCTTGTTGAAGAAGATTTTAAATTATTTGATAACAATTTTATAAGAAATGGAAGATATTGGTTTACAACTTTTGAGGCGACTTTAAATACAACAAGGACAAGAGAATTTTTTGGAAGAGTAAGTGCAGAATTGGGTGATTTTTACAATGGAACAATTAAAAATTATTCAGGCTCACTTACTTGGAATCCAAATTCACATCTTGCTGTTATTGGTGATATTAGAAAAAATATAATAAGTTTGAACAATTCTGAGTTTACTACAAATGAATATACAGCAAGAGTTGTTTATGATTTTTCTACAAAAGTAAACTCATCCATTTTTACTCAATGGAATAACGAATTAAATGAACTTAATATGAACTACAGAGTTAAATGGGAACCGTCTGTTGGAAGCAATTTTTATTTTGTAGTAAATCATTTACTTTCAACAGTTGATAAATTAAAGTCAAAAGATTTCACAGTTTTATTAAAATTTGTTTGGTTATTTATATTATGATTGTACTTGTTGGCTCTAAAAATCCTGTAAAAATAGAAGCTGTAAGTGAAGCATTTAAAAAGTATTTTAAAAATATTGAAACTCTTGGATTTGAAGTAGATTCAAAAGTCCCAAACCAACCCTTTAATGATGAAACATTTTTTGGTGCTCAAAACAGAACTTTTGAATTAAAAAAAATAAACGAACAACAAAAACTAAATGCTGACTATTTTATTGGAATAGAGGGCGGTATATCTTATAATTTTAACAGATGGTTTGCATACGGCGCTGTTTGCGTAATGAATTCAAAAGGAAAAAAAGGATTTGGAACATCTGCTCATTTTGAATTACCTGAAAAAGTTATTAAAGAAATTAAATCAGGCAAAGAATTGGGACATGTAATGGATGAAATTCAAAACATAAAGAATACAAAACAAAAAAAGGGGGCTATAGGATATTTTACCAACGGAAAAATGACAAGAAAAGATTTATATATTCCTGCTATTGTTACAGCTCTAATTCCTTTTTTGCACAAAGAACATTTTAATTAGAAATTAAAAGGTGGTTAAATGAAAAAGTTTTTAATAGTGGTAATATTATTTGCTTCTCAATTTATTCTATCACAAAAAAACATTCCTTACCCAACAAAAGCAACGGAAAGATTTGAAGCTTTTAAACAAAGACAATTATTGCAAAACAATTCTTTACTTAAAAATGTAAAGTTAAAATCAGTGGGTCCAACTATAATGAGCGGAAGAGTTGTTGATATTGATGTTTGTCCAACTGATCCTACAAAATTTTATGTTGCCTATGCTTCCGGTGGACTTTGGCTCACAACAGATAATGGAATTTCATTTAATCCTTTATTTGATAAAGAAGCATCAATGACAATAGGTGATATTGCCGTTGATTGGAATCACGGAGAAGTAATATGGGTTGGCACAGGTGAAAATAATTCAAGCCGTTCTTCCTATTCAGGAACTGGAATTTATAAAAGCAATGATACAGGTAAAACCTGGCAATATATGGGGCTTGAAGAATCTCACCATATTGGAAAAATAATTTTAAACTCTAATAATCCGGAGATTATTTGGGTGGCTGTTTTAGGTCACCTTTATTCTCCAAATAAAGAAAGAGGAATTTATAAATCTAATGATGGTGGTAAAACTTGGAAACAAACTTTATTTGTGGATGAAAATACAGGGGCTATCGATTTAGCTATAGACTTGAGTAATTCAAATAATTTATTTGCTGCAATGTGGTATAGAACAAGAAGAGCCTGGAATTTTGAAGAATCCGGAAAAACTTCTGGAATTTATAAAAGTACTAACGGGGGGGATACATGGAATTTAGTTTCAACTACTCAAAGCGGATTCCCCACAGGAAATGGGGTGGGCAGGATTGGATTGGCAGTTTATGATAAAAATCCTAAAACAATATTTGCAGTAGTTGACAATCAGGCGCATAGAATAAAGAAAGAAGAAAAGGAAATGCCTGCAGTAACAAAAGATCTTTTAAATAAAATTTCTGTAGAAGAGTTTTTAAAATTAGATGAAGATGAATTGAATGATTTTTTGGACGATAATAGCTTTCCTGAAAAGTATAATGCTGAAAAAATTTTTAATATAATAAAAGAAGGAAAAATAAAACCAAAAGACCTTGTCGATTATTTGACTGATGCTAATGAAAATCTATTTGATACTCCTATAATCGGTGCAGAAGTTTATCGCTCAGATGACGGAGGAATAAATTGGGTTAAAACAAATATAAATTATATAGATAATATGTTCTATACATACGGTTATTATTTTGGAGCAATAAGAGTAAACCACAACAACGATAAAAACATTTATATTTTAGGAGTACCTGCACTAACTTCTAATGATGGTGGAAAAACTTTTTCAACAATTGATGATGATAATGTTCATGGAGATTATCACACATTATGGTTAGATCCTAATAAAGATGGACACTTAATTGTTGGTAATGATGGTGGTATAAATATCACTTATGATGATGGCAAGCATTGGTTTAAAGCAAACACACCTGCTGTTGGGCAATTTTATTCAGTTGCTGTTGATAATGATAAACCATACAATGTTTATGGAGGACTTCAGGATAACGGAGTTTGGTATGGTCCTAGCACTAATACACCTAACAACAATTGGTATTCATCCGGACAATATCCTTTTAAATTTATTTTAGGAGGAGACGGTATGCAGGTAAATATTGATACAACAGATAACAAAACTGTTTACACTGGATTTCAATTTGGATATTATTATAGAGTAAATAAACTTACCGGTAAAACTGAACCCATAAAACCAATGCCGGAACTTGGTGAGAAATCTTTTAGATTTAATTGGCAAACTCCAATACATTTATCTAGCCACAACCCTGATATATTTTACATTGGCTCAAATAAATTACATCGTTCTTTTAATAAAGGCGATGAATATAAAGTTATCTCACCTGATTTAACAAAGGGAGGTAAAAAAGGTGATGTTCCTTTTGGAACACTTACAACAATTGATGAATCAGATTTACAATTTGGATTGCTTTATACCGGCAGCGATGATGGTTTAGTTTACCTAAGTAAGGACGGAGGAGTAAATTGGAATAATATTTCAAATGGGCTGCCTGAAAATTTGTACATAAGCCGTATAATTGCTTCAGCACATAATATTCAAAGAGTTTATGTCTCATTAAATGGATACAGATGGGATGATTTTAATTCATATTTGTACTTATCTGATGATTACGGAAATACTTGGAAAAAAATTGGTACAAATCTGCCTGCCGAACCAATTAATGTTATAAAAGAAGATCCGAATAATGAAAACATAATTTATGTGGGAACAGACCATGGGTTGTATGTTACCTTAGATCGTGGAATATCATTTATGGGACTCTTTAATGGAATGCCCGATGTACCTGTTCACGATCTTGTTATTCAAAAAAGAGATAGAGACCTGGTGGTGGGCACACACGGAAGATCAATCTACATTGCTGATATCAAACAAATAGATGAATTGGATAATTCTATACTAAATTCAAATATTCATTTGTTTACTGTTGATGATAATAGATTTAGCGAAAGGTGGGGAAACAAATATTATGCATGGGGAAATATAAATGAACCTAGAATGCAGATTTCGTATTTTGCAAAAAATATGGGAGTTGCTGAAATAACTATTAAAACAAATAAAGGTTTAGTATTAGCTCAAATAAAAGATACTTGCGATAGTGGATTAAATTATTTTAGTTATAATCTTGTTATTGATAAAGAAAATATTGACGAGTATAAAGAATCTCTTAACACTAAAAAATCTAAAGTTGAATTCAAAAAGACTGATAACGGAAGTACTTATCTGTCTCCCGGAAAGTTTGTAGCCGAAGTTAAATTAAATGATGAAACATCAACCCAAGAATTTAAAATACTTAAACCAAAGAAAAGTAAAAGATAAAACATGTTATCCCTAACCTGCCCAACATAAAGGCAGGTTTGTTTAGAGATCTAAAAAATTCAAAAACTCTTATTTAAAGAAACAAACTTATTAACTCATCTTACGCAAAAAGTGAACAGTGAAAAGATGACATCTTTGTTTCCTGAATTGAATTCAAATAAAATGATAACTCTTTAACGAAATATAGACTTTATTTTCTTAATAAAAAGATGTCATCTTTCAGCTTTGCGTAACATCAGTTATTAATATTATTTCTCACTTTGTCTATAGGATAAC
>PFVA01000015.1:0-917 GCA_002790365.1 Ignavibacteriales bacterium CG_4_9_14_3_um_filter_30_11 | reverse complement strand
AGTTATTTTAAATCCTTTTTTGAACAATATTCCAGAAGCTATTCCAGACCTATAACCAGATCTGCAAATAATTGTAATTTTTTTGTCTTTATATTTTTCTAATTCTGTAACTCTCTCTTCTAAATTTTGCACTGGAATATTAATTACACCATCAATATGACCAAGCGGGCCAACCAACTCTTCCGAAGTTCTTACATCTAATATTATCATGTTTGGATTTTCTTTCATTTCTTTTTTTAATTGATCTATATTAATAGAATCATAAGTAGAATCTGCAGATGAGCAGCCATAAGTTGCCATTGAGAGTATGAACGATAGAATTATTAATGAATATAATTTTTTCATTTTTTTCCTTTAATTTTTAATTAATTTATTCACAAGAAAGATTAAGCAGATTTATCAACTTGTTGTGAGAATCTTTAGGCAATTCCAGATTGTACTTTTTATAAAAATCGATAGTTTTTTCAATCGAAGTAAAATAATTTTGACAATTTGGACAAGAATTCAAATGTTTTTTAATTGCAATACATCTTGGGGAATCAAGTTCTTCGCCCAAACTTTCGCAAATATGGTCTGATACTTCTTTACATGTTATTTTTTGTTTTTTCATTTCTTAAAAGCCATGTTTATTTCATCTCTTAAAAAAGTTCTTGCACGGTACAATCTTGATTTAACAGCCGGAACAGATAAGTTTGTAATATTGCCGGTTTCCTCAGTTGAAAATCCATTTACATCCCTTAAAATAAAAACTATTCTGTAATCTGGTGATAATTTGCCTATAGCATTATCTAATATATCTTTTAATTCTTGATTTTCAATAGCAAAACTTGGTACTGTTGACCAATCACCTATTTTGTTGTCATTCTCGCTTACTTTTTCATCATCAAAAGATATGAAATGTTTTTTCATTTTTCTAT
>PFVA01000133.1 GCA_002790365.1 Ignavibacteriales bacterium CG_4_9_14_3_um_filter_30_11 | reverse complement strand
ATTTCTTCTTTTAAAGTTTTAATTTTTGTTTTTAAAGAATCTGATTCTTCTATCGTCGAATGTTTTAATCCATTTTGAATATCAACTAATTGTTTTTCTTTATTTGTTAACAGGGTTTTTAATAATTCGGTCTCATCAATTGCGGTTTTTAATTTTAATTTTTCTCCGGCAGAATAATAAAAAAGATCAACCAGTGATATAACGAAAAGAGGTAAAGCAAATAAGGAATAGTAAAGTTTTATATTGAAGAATTCATATAACACAAAAGAAATAAATAAGAATGCAGCAAAAGTAATTAAATAGAATTTTAATGTGTTTGTAAAATTGTATTTATTTTGAAGGATAATAATAACAGTTAACAATATTAAAAATAAAATTGTTGAAGTTAAGAACAGATTATTATTTTTATAACTTTTATTTATTAGGTTATCCAAAGCAAAAGCATGAATTGCCAATCCGGGTAATTGTTCGTCAAATATACTTTGTAGATTTCCTGCAATCTGTGGATCAGAAATGCCAACTATTATTCTTTTATTTTCAAAGTTTTTGAGTTCTTCAGAATTATCATTAACTAATTTATAAAACTCCAATAAACTAAAATGTTTAAATTTTTTCCAAGAGGAATTAATATTCAATTCCATTTTGTAAGGTGCTTTTGAATAGAATTCATCTCCGGCTAGTTCAGCTGAAAAAGATTTTACTGTTTCATTTGATGATTTTATCTGAATAGGAATATTGATTCCATTTTCATCTACATAATTTAAATGTCCAATGTGCAATTTTTCATTTAATAATTTTGGACTTGGAAAGCTGAGTGAGTCTGTTAAAAATATTTTATCCTTTTCAATTATTCCTCCGGCAACAGAACTGAAGACAACATTGCCGGCTTTTACTGCTTCGTTTAAAAGGAGATTATCATAAAGGGTTTGAGTTGCAAATTTTGCGGTAAGAAAAACTTCTATTCCAATTTTTTTTACTTTTAATTTTGAAAGACTGTTAATAAGTAAAGCATAATAGCTTCTTTTGATGGGCCAGGGTCCTATTTTATCAATATCGTTAGAGGTAATTGTAATTAAGACAATATTTGTATCCGGCTTTACTTCTCCCCTTACAATTTTG
>PFVA01000055.1 GCA_002790365.1 Ignavibacteriales bacterium CG_4_9_14_3_um_filter_30_11 | reverse complement strand
GGAATTGACATGTTTGATTGTGTTATGCCTACAAGGAATGCAAGAAATGCGTATCTTTTTACTTCAAACGGAACTCTTTCTATGCGTAATAATTCTTATAAAAATGATTTTAATAAAATAGATGAAAAGTGTGAATGTTATACTTGCAGTAACTATTCAAGAGCATATTTAAGACATCTGTTTATTGCAAAAGAAATCTTAGCTTTAGAGCTGGCATCTATACATAATCTTTATTTTTATTTAAATTTAGTAAAGACAGCTAGAAAAAAAATATTAAACGGTCAATTTAAAATCTGGAAAGATGAAATAATAAATAAAATATCAATAAATGAATTAAATAATTCGGAGGAATAAATTGGAACTACTAATAGCAATGGCTCCACAAGGTGGAGATGGTGGCGGAAATATGATGAGCACAATAATTATGTTTGGTGCAATATTTGTCATATTTTATTTTATGATCATTAGACCACAGCAGAAAAAAGCAAAAGAAAGACAGAAGATGCTTGAAGCAATAGAAAAAGGAAGTAAAGTTGTAACAAGTTGTGGAATTCACGGAGTAATTGAAGGACTGGATGAAAAAACCGTTTTACTTGATGTTGGTAATAAAGTAAAAATGAAATTTGAACGCTCTGCAATTTCACAAATAATAAAATAGTTTTAATTACTGATGTTACGCAAAGCTGAAAGATGACATATTTTTATTAAGAAAATAAAGTCTCTATTTCGTTAAAGAGTTATTATCTTTTTTGGTGTTGCTTAGTTACACCTGAGCAACATCATTAATTTATCAATTGGGGATTTATAAATTTAATTTCAGAACATCTACACATTTTTTTATCTACTAAATATCTCAAAAGAAGCTTATATTTATTATATAATATTGTATTTAAAAATTATAGGAGATAAAATTGAAAAAGAGTTTTCTAGTTTTACTTTTATTATTTCTTTATTCAGATTTTTATTTAGCGCAAAGTAATAAAGTTTTTATAGCTCATATTGAAACTGACATAAATTTAGGACTTGCTCCATATTTAACAAGAATAATAAACGAAGCGGAAAAATCTAAAGCCAAAGCTATAATTTTTAATGTAAATACTTTGGGTGGGAGAGTAGATGCAGCTATACAAATTAAAGATGCAATTTTATCAACAAATATTTTAACAATTGCTTTTGTAAATCACCGTGCAATATCAGCAGGTGCATTAATTGCATTATCTTGTGATAAAATAGTTATGGTCACTGGTGGTTCAATTGGTGCGGCAACTGTTGTGGATCAGGCAGGAAATAAAGTTGGTGAAAAATATCAATCATTTATGCGATCTGAAATGAGAGCTATTGCTGAGAAAAATGGAAGGAGAGTTGATATTGCTCAAGGAATGGTGGATGAAAAAATAGTTGTAGAAGGTTTGGTCGATAGCACACAGCTTATAACTTTAACAACAAAAGAAGCTTTAAAATATGGAATTGCAGATACTACATTATCAGATATGGAATCAGTACTTGCAGCTTTTAATTTAGAAGGTGCTGAAATACTTGATGAAGATTCTAACTGGGCTGAAGATCTTGTAAAGTTCTTAAATAATGCAATTGTATCATCAATATTAATTATGATTGGATTCTTAGGTCTTTTTGCCGAAGTAAAAACTCCTGGTTGGGGTGTCCCCGGAACTGCAGGTATAATAGCTTTAGTTTTATTTTTTGGTTCATCTTATATTTTAGAATTAGCATCTATAATAGATATTCTATTATTTGGAGTTGGTTTGGTGTTAGTATTATTAGAAATTTTTGTAATTCCAGGTTTTGGTATTGCAGGGATATCAGGAGTAATTATGATATTGGTCTCGCTATTTCTTGCTTTAACTGAATCCAACCTTCCATATGTTGATAATAATATAATTACAGTTGCAGTTATTCAACTTTCATCGGCATTAGTTGGGGCACTTATTCTAATTTTTATTCTTGCAAAATTTTTACCAAAAACTACAACTTTCAACAAGTTAATTCTCTCTGATTCCGAACATACCAACAAAGGATTTGTCTCCGCAAGTAAAATTTCAAAAATTGTCGGAAAAGAAGGCATAGCATTAACTACTCTCAGACCTTCAGGTGTTGCAGAGATTGAAGGAAAAAGAGTTGATGTTGTTTCTGTAGGAACTTATATAGAAAAAGGGGAGAAGGTGGTTGTTATAAGTTCAGAGGGAATAAAAGTAGTTGTAACTAAAGCAGTAAAGTGATTTCCAAATTGATAAGCCATTCCCTTTTTCAAGTGAATGACAAATCATTATTTTTTTTACATTAACTCAACTATATAAGTATTCTCAATTACGGAATCTTTACTACCTTTTTGAATTAGTTTACCATTTTTTGCTTCCATAGTAAAATATAAATTTAGTTTAGTATATCTTTTTCCTTTTTGAACATAACCTTTGGTTAAATTAAAATACATTTTACCGTTTGCTTCTGTGGTAGGTTTCTTAAATAAATAAGAGGCATTATTTTCAGTATACTTATTATCGCCTGTAATATTTGTTTTCATACCGTCTTCAATTAATAATAGTTCATCACTATCAAGCTTTGATAATGAGCTTACTTTAAAGGTATTTGTATTTTGCATTACAAAAACCATGAATCTTGAAGCAGGTTTAGGGAATTCCCAAGTTGAATCTTTTGCTACTTGTTGAGCAGGTAACTGTCTGAATATTTGAAAGATCAAAGGTTTTATGACACCTTCTTCTAGATTGATCTTTAATTCGTTTATCTGCGCTGTATTTAAAGAATCTTTATATCCTTGTATTTCTAATAATTTATTTAACATTCTGTCAGTTCTAAAAATTTCTAATAAGTTTCCTTTTTTATCTATTCTTGTAGTAAAAGGATTCTCAATCATTGCCTCATAATCTGCATACTTTAAAATTTCAGAAGAATCTTTTGTAACACCTGATTCATAAATAAAATAATTTCCGTTTGCCTGAGCATCTAATTTTATATTTGAAAAAGTGAATTCAATTTCCATTATTCCGTTTTTATCTACATCAACAGTTTTTAGATTAGTTAAATAAGTTAGTTTCTGTATAACATCTTGAACTATTGTTGTATCTGTTTTTATAGTTTGAACACTTTTTGTGATTGTAGTTAATCTGTATTTATAAGTTTTACCTTTCTCTAAATTATAATTTAGCTCAACTGATCTATTTGGATTATCAACCATCGTTGTATTTATAGCGGTAGTATCAAATGCAAATTTATTTGTATCAGTTTTAGGTTTTTCTTTATTAGAACTACACCCAATTATTGTAATTGATAAGAATATTAATATCAAAAATTTCTTCATGTCTTTTCCTTTTTAGTAAAGTAAATATTTTTGTCGTTTATTATTAAAATTGTTCAAATCATTATGCCACGATTGAATTATAACATCCGGTTCAATTCCGTCTTTAATTTGTTTTATTGTTATGTTATTGCCAATCAAATTATTAAAATGAACCTCATTAAATTCAAATTCTTTTTTATATAGTTTATAAATTGTACTAATTAATTTTATTCCAAAATTTACAGAATTGAATTCATATCTATCGGTAATATTGATAAATATTCCGTAACACTTTTCATTTTTATATTTAGGTTCAGTCGCCATTTCCGGAATAGATAAAGGAATAAATGAAATTGGTGTATAATTAACTCCTTTTATATTTAATCTATTTAACTCTATAATTAAGCTATCGGAATTAATAAATGGGGCTCCAATTTGCAGAAAAGGGAAATATGTACCTCTTCCTTCTGAAATATTGGTTCCTTCTATCAAACAAGTACCGGGATATACAATTGCAGTATTTAAGTTGGGAATATTTGGTGAAGTCTTTTGCCAATTATTGCCATAGTAAGAGTCAAAATATTTTTTCCTATTCCAATATCTCAATTCTATTATTTTTAGATTCAAGTGAGAAGAATTATTAATAAGACCTTCACCTAAAAAATATTTTGCTAATTCCCCGGAAGTTAAACCATACCTTATTGCAATTGGAGAAATCCCGATGAAAGATAGATATTCATTTTGAAGAATAGGTCCTTCAACTTTCAAGCCTCCCAATGGATTTGGTCTGTCTAAAATTATTAATGGGATATTATTATCAGCGGCAGCTTCCATAACATAAAATAATGTTGAAATGAATGTGTAATACCTTACTCCAATATCCTGCAGATCATAAATTAAAAGATCAACGCCTTGAAGCATTTCTTTAGTTGGTTTTTTAACTGTTCCGTATAAAGAATAAAATTTTATTTTTGTGGTATCAGTTTCATTATCAGAATATTTTCTACCGGCTTCAATATTTCCTTTAAATCCGTGTTCGGGTGAGAAAACAGGTGTTACATTATACAAACTTGATAGAGTATCTATTAAATGGACTCCATTTGATAGCCGGCTGGTTTGATTAAGTACTACACCAATTTTTTTATTAACAAGTAAATTAGAATATTCACTCAGTAATCTATCTGCTCCCGTTATTAGGTGTGTTTTTTTAATTTGAGGTTGGCATTGAATTGAAGATATATAAAAGGCTGCCGATAACAGTATAAAAAAAAGACGACCATTAATAATTAATGGCCATCTTTTAAAAAATAAATTCATCTTACTTTTTACTTAAGAATTATTTAATAGTTCTTCTCTAGAAAAGAAATGTGAAATTTCCTTGGAAGCATTTTCGTCAGAATCAGATCCATGTACAGCATTTTTGCCTAAACTTTCAGCATAAAGTTTTCTTATTGTTCCTTCTTTTGCTTCAGCAGGATTTGTTGCACCGATTAGTTTTCTGTAGTCTTCAACTGCATTTGATTTTTCAAGTGCAATTGGTACACAAGATCCTGAAGTCATAAATTCAACTAACTCACCAAAGAAAGCCCTTTCTTTGTGTATTTCATAAAATCCTTCGGCCGATTGTTTTGACATTCGAACCATTTTCAAACCTAATATTTTAAAACCGGCTTCATTTATCATTTTAACTATCTGTCCGATATAATTATTCTTTACCGCGTCCGGTTTTATTATTGCTAAAGTTCTGTTATTCAATTTATCTCCGTATTAATTTCTTATTTATGAATTATTACTGATGTTACGCAAAGCTGAAAGATGACATCTTTTCATTAAGAAAATAAAGTCTCTATTTCGTTAAAGAGTTATCATTTTATTTGAATCCAATTCAGGAAACAAAGATGTCATCTTTTCACTGTTCACTTTTTGCGTAAAATGAGTTATTATTAATTTTTAGAGCTTCAAGCATTTTAGAGCCCATTTCAGCCGGACTTTCAACAACAAGAATCCCAGCTTCTTTCATAGCTTTCATTTTTTCTGCAGCAGTTCCTTTACCCCCTGAAATTATCGCACCTGCGTGTCCCATTCTTCTTCCGGGAGGTGCTGTTCTACCGGCAATAAATCCAACCACAGGTTTTTTAACATTTGACTTTATGTATTCTGCGGCTTCTTCCTCTGCACTTCCTCCAATTTCGCCGATCATTACTATTCCATCAGTATCTTTGTCCTGATTAAAGAGCTTAATAATATCAATAAATTTAGAACCAACAATAGGATCTCCACCTATTCCCACGCAAGTAGACTGACCAAGGCCAACATCAGTTAATTGTTTTACTGCTTCATAAGTAAGAGTTCCACTTCTTGAAATTACCCCGATTTTACCTTCTTTGTGAATGAAAGCAGGCATAATTCCGACTTTTGCTTGACCAGGAGAAATAACTCCAGGACAGTTGGGACCAATTAAAATAATATCTTTTTTCTTAATTACATTATAAACTTTAACCATATCATCGGCTGGTATGCCTTCTGTTATGCAGATAATTACTTTTATTCCAGAAAATACTGCTTCCAAAATAGCATCTGCTGCAAAAGCCGGCGGTACAAAAATAATTGATGTATTAGCCTTCTTTTGTTTTACAGCATCTTCTACAGTATTAAAAATTGGTATGCCGTTAAAATCTGTTCCGCCTTTACCGGGTGTAACCCCAGCAACTACTTTTGTTCCGTATTCAAGCATTTGGGTTGTGTGGAAAGAACCTTCACTGCCGGTTATTCCCTGAACAACAAGGCGAGTGTTTTTATCGATAATGATTGCCATAAATTTTCCTTACTAAGTTTAATTTTGTGAACAAAAATAAGGAAATTCTTTGCAAGTATAAACTTTACGGTTGATAGAAAAAATTTGGTTTAAACTTGTTGGATCATTTGGTGGTAATTAATAATTTTCAAGTTATAAACATAACATTCAAAAT
>PFVA01000083.1 GCA_002790365.1 Ignavibacteriales bacterium CG_4_9_14_3_um_filter_30_11 | reverse complement strand
AATTTTGAGGTCTTTTTAATCCACGCCCTAAAGGGCGTGGCAAGTCAAAAACAGATTTTGCGTAACATCAGTTAGTTATATAAAAATCTCGGAATTCGTTATTTTAGTAATATGTTTTTCTTACAAATTGCCAGGGGTTAACCCAGCTATATAAAATATTTTTATAAAACATTTTATATAGCGGCCTTCGGCAAAAAATTCATTTCCAATGAATTTTTTGGGATAATTATTAATGGTATTGATGCGAGCCGTGTAAACAAACCGATACCAGCCAAGCGGGTATATATACCGAAAGACGAAAAAGAAAAACGACCAATCGCGGGATACCGGCACTTGAGAACAGAATGGTAGAGCGTGGAATCACATGGATACTAGAGAGCATATATGAGCAAGACTTCCTGAACTGCTCATACGGATTTCGACCAAAAAGGAACAGCCATCAAGCATTAAAAAAAACTAAATGGCTTGATAATGTTTCAACCGGCAAACCACATCGTAGAAGCAAACATAAAGGAATTCTTTGATAATGTATCGCATGATAAGCTTATGGAGTTTATCCAGATAAGAATAAGGTGGGTTGATTAAAAAAAACAAAGTTATAACTGCAAATTTTGTGCAGCCCATCTTAACTGTTTACAGCAGCAGTCCAATAAGAAAAGTACTGAGCCCGGAGGAAGCACACGGCAACGATATTTTAATTATGAATGTTACATTGCAGGCAAATGAGATTGATGATTGGCTTTTTTCACAAAAACCAGAAGAAGAAAAAAACTTCTCAAAACATCTGCATTTTGATAATCCTTTACAAATAAGAATAAACGGACAGCAAAATGACGGCGTTATTTTGAAACCTTGTTTATAATATATATTTTTAGATTGTACTTTTTTACTTAATTAGGGGAACATTACTAAAGAATGTATACACTAAATAAAGGCTCCTTCTCACAAAACAAATCTTAAAAATTATCTCATGGAGGAATAATATGTCCAACTATGTAAAAGATTTAATTGCTGATGTAAAAGCAAAAAACCCAGCGCAGCCGGAATTTCATCAAGCAGTTGAAGAAGTTGTTGAATCACTTTCTATAGTTTTAGATAAACATCCGGAATATCGTGCAACTAAAATATTAGAAAGAATAATTGAACCCGAAAGAGTTATTATGTTTCGCGTTCCATGGGTTGATGAACAAGGTGAAACTCATATAAATAGAGGATACAGAATTGAAATGAACAGCGCTATCGGACCATACAAAGGCGGTCTGCGTTTTCACCCATCTGTAAATTTAGGTATACTAAAATTTTTAGCTTTTGAACAAGTATTTAAGAACAGTTTAACTACACTTCCTATGGGCGGTGGTAAAGGCGGTTCTGATTTTGATCCAAAAGGTAAAAGTGATCTTAAAATTATGAGATTCTGTCAAGCTTTTATGGCAGAATTATTTAGACACATAGGACCAAATACTGATGTTCCTGCCGGAGATATTGGGGTTGGTGGCAGAGAAATTGGTTACCTTTTTGGTATGTATAAAAAATTAAGAAATGAATTTACCGGTGTACTTACCGGTAAAGGATTAAACTGGGGAGGTTCACTAATTCGACCTGAAGCAACCGGTTATGGCGTAGTTTATTTTGGTGCTGAAATGTTAGCAACTAAAAATGATTCTTACAAAGGAAAAACATGTCTTGTCTCCGGCAGCGGAAATGTTGCTCAATATACAGTTGAAAAAATTAATCAACTAGGTGGAAAAGCTGTTACACTTTCTGATTCATCAGGATATATTTTTGACGAAGAAGGAATTAATGCAGATAAATTAGCATTTGTAATGGACCTTAAAAATGTTAAACGCGGAAGAATTAAAGAATATACTGCAAAATATAAATCAGCTGTATTCACTCCAATAAATCCTAAGGCTGATTATAATCCATTGTGGGATCATAAAGCAGATTGTGCTTTCCCAAGTGCAACTCAAAATGAGATAAATGAAACAGACGCTAAAAACTTGCTTAAGAACGGTGTATTTCTAGTCTCTGAAGGTTCAAATATGCCTACCACACTTGATGGAGTAAAAGTATTCTTAGATAAAAAAATTCTTTACGGACCGGCTAAAGCTGCAAATGCAGGTGGTGTTGCAGTATCAGGTTTAGAAATGGCTCAGAATAGCATGAGAGTTCCTTGGTCAAAAGAAGAAGTTGACAATCGTCTTCAACAAATAATGAAAAATATTCATACAACTTGTAAAGAAACAGCTGAAAGATTTGGAACACCTGGTAATTATGTTAATGGTGCAAACATTGGCGGCTTCTTAAAAGTAGCTGATTCTATGATGGATCAAGGAGTTGTATAATTATTTAATATCATAATAATAAATGAATTAATTACGGAGTTTTACTTTATGGTGGAACTCCGTTTTTTTTAATGTACTTTAAATTAAATATTAATTCATTAAATTAATTCGAATTATAATTAACATATTTTTTAGAAATGAATATAAAAGAAGAAAAAAATATTCAATCTTTTGATGACTTTTGGATCGAACAAGTTTACGGAACTAGAATCCAAGGTTTTCAGGATTTAATGCATTACAGAATTAGAGATATTTTACTTGTTTCCAGTTTATACGATTTATATTTATTTGAAGAAGACGGTAGATTATATGAGCTTATAAGAAATGAATATCAGGATCTAAGCCTAAATCACTCCCCTGAATTAACCAGAGTTTCCAGCGGAAAAGAAGCATTACAGTTAGCTAGCCAAGAAAGACGATTTGATCTTATTATAACAACACTTCACATAGAAGATATGAATCCCATTTATTTTGCAAAACTGGTTAAAGAATCTTCTATCGATATTCCTGTTGTTTTACTTGCGCACGATAATAAAGAGTTAAAGTATTTATTAATCAATAAAAATATTGATGTGTTTGACCAAATATTTATTTGGCAAGGTGATTTTAGAATTATTATTGGCATAGTAAAATATCTGGAGGATAAATTAAATCTTGATCATGACTGCAAAAGCGCTGGTGTACAAATTATTATTTTTATTGAAAATGATATAAAACAATATTCCTCTTTCCTTCCTTTTCTTTATAATGAAATTCTTAATCAATCAGAAAAATTGATTTCTGAAGGAATAAATCTTACACACAAATTTTTAAGAATGCGTGCCAGACCTAAAATTATTCTTTGTACAACATATGATGAAGCTTGGAAATGTTTTGATAAATATCAAAACTTGGTTTTGGGTGTTATTTCAGATATTGAATTTCTCCATAAAGAAAAACTAGACCCAACAGCAGGAATTGAGATTGCAGGTAATATTAAAAAAACACATTCTGATATTCCAATTTTATTGCTATCTGAAAACGATAAATATAAAAATGGAATAGAAAATATTGGAGCTACTTTTTTGCTAAAAAATTCACCTCAACTTTTTGATAAAATTAGAAAATTCATAAATAACAATTTTGGTTTTGGAGATTTTATTTTTCAAAATAAAAAAGGCGAGAAAATTGCAAGTGCATCAAATTTAAGAGAACTTGAAAAACAATTGAAAGTTATTCCTGAAGAATCCATTGAATATCATGCAGAAAGAAATCATTTTTCAAATTGGTTAAAAGCGAGAACAGAATTTTATTTAGCCCACAAACTCCGTAGAAGAAAAGTATCAGATTTTGAATCTTTAGAAGATTTGAGAAATACATTAATTCAGTCCTTAAGAACTTACAGAAAACAAAGACAAAGAGGAATAATTACTGACTTTGAAAAAGAATCATTTGACCCCGATTCTAGTTTTGCAAGAATTGGTGGTGGCTCACTTGGTGGAAAAGCTAGAGGTTTGGGCTTTCTAAATTGGCTTATAAATAATAATAACTTAAAAGAACAATTTGAAGATATAAATATTTATGTACCACCTGCTGTTGTATTAACTACACAAGTATTTGATATGTTCTTAGAAGAGAATCATCTTACTGAAATTGTTATGAGTAGCACAGATGATAAAAAGATATTCGATAAAATTATTAGTGCAAAAAAATTCCCAAGAAAAACATTAAATCAGCTTGAAGAATTTCTTGAAATAATGAAAACACCTTTAGCAGTTCGCTCATCCAGTTTACTTGAAGATTCACAATATCATCCATTTGCCGGTGTATACAAAACCTATATGCTGCCCAACAATCATCCGAACCCCCGACTTAGATTGGAGAAACTAATTTTAGCTATAAAAAAAGTTTATGCATCCACCTATACTAAATCTTCCAGAAAATATATTACCCATACTTCCTATCGTATTGAAGAAGAGAAAATGGCAGTAGTAATACAAAAAATGGTAGGTAATAATTATAATAATAAATATTATCCTGATATTGCCGGAGTTGCTAAATCTTACAATTTTTATCCAATACCACCTCAAGAACCAAATGACGGGATTGTTTCTGCAGTATTGGGCCTAGGCAAAACAGTTGTTGAAGGTGGTAACGCTGTAAGATTTTGTCCTAAATATCCAACAGACCTAATACAATTTTATTCAATTAATGATTCATTAAATAATAGTCAAAGGGAGTTTTATGCATTACCACTTAATAAAATTCCTTTAGAAGAATTTGCAAAAAAAGAAGAATTATTGGAAAAATATAAAATAGAAGATGCCGAAAAAGATGGCACTTTAAATTTAATTGCTTCAACTTTCTCTGCTGAAAATGATATGATTACCGATGGCCTTTCCCGCAATGGACCTCGGGTTATAACTTTCGCACCCATTCTTAAACACGACTATTTCCCAATTGCAAAAATACTTCGGTTATTATTAGAATTAGGAGCTTGGGGAATGGGAACTCCTATTGAATTAGAGTTTGCCGTAAATCTTAGCTCAGAGAATAAAGAATTTGGTTTACTTCAAATGCGTCCTTTCATTTTATACTATGAAGAAGAAGAATTTGATATTAATGACTATTCTAAAGATGATTTGATTTGTTACTCAGAACAAGTTATGGGTAACGGATTAATTAACGATGTGTTTGATATTGTAATTGTTGATTTTGATAAATTTGAAAGATCAAACAGTAGAGAAGTTGCCGATGAAGTGACTTACTTTAATTCAAAATTAATTAATGAAAAAAGACCATATCTTTTAATTGGTGTAGGTAGATGGGGTACTATGGACCCATGGCTTGGTATACCAGTAAATTGGGAACAAATAGCCGGTGCTCGTGCAATAATAGAATCTAGTTTTAAAGATATTTCAGTTGAACCATCTCAAGGCTCTCATTTTTTCCATAATATTATTTCTTTTTCGATCGCATATTTAAGTATTGATCTTTATAAACAAAAAGGATTATTAGATTGGAATTGGCTGTTAAAACAATTACCGGAAGAAAAGAAAAATTTTACTAGACTTATCCATTTTGATACACCTGTAGTTATTAAAATGAATGGTAAAAAAAATAAAGGGATTGTAATTAAACCCGGTATATCTGAAGGAAATAATGAATTAAATAATTTTTGATTCTGTCCACTTAACGACACAATAAAAAATTAAGATATGATAAATTTAATATTATTTACAACAAAATAAATTATCTATATGAAAACAAAAAACTTATTTAAATTAATTTTATTACCATTTTTAATCTTTCCTACTTCTTTTAATTTTGCACAAGATAATTTGGAAGTATTTAATAAAGTTTCTTCAGATTGGAAAACAGATTTTACTAAACATAGTGTAGACTTTAGTGAATTTATGGGAGGCGGACCACAAAGAGATGGAATACCAGCAATTGATAATCCCCAATTTGAATCAATCAAAGATGCAAAGGATTGGTTGAACTTTGAAAGCCCTGTTATTTCAATTGAGATAAATGGAACAGCTAAAGCATATCCTCTAGCAATATTAATTTGGCACGAAATAATAAATGATAAAATTGGAGTTACTCCAATTTCAATTACTTTCTGTCCATTGTGTTATAGTACTAGTGTATTTAAAAGAATTGTTGATGGTAAAGAAACTACATTTGGCACATCTGGTTTACTTAGAAATTCAAATCTTGTAATGTATGACAGACTAACAGAAAGCCTGTGGCAGGAGTTTATTGGAGAAGCAATAATTGGAAAAATGACCGGAACTAAATTAACTCTTATACCTTCTCAAATTATATCTTTCGAGCAATTTGAAAAAAATTATCCTGATGGTACTGTTCTTTCAAGAGAAACAGGTTTTACAAGATACTACGGTCAAAACCCATACATTGGTTATGACAACATAAATTCAAAACCTTTTTTGTACAGAGGAAAAATAGATAAAAGGTTACCACCAAATGAAAAAATATTAGCAATTGAGTTTGATGGTAATTATAAAGCATATCCTTATTCTATAACAGAAAAAATGAAAATAATCAATGATGATTTTGTAGGTAATCCGGTATTAATTTTACATTTAATTGGAGCCGGATCAGCATTGGAAACAAAAGATATCAGTAAATCAAGAAATGTAGGCACAACCGGTGCATTTAGCAGGATTGTAGACGGTAAAATATTAATTTTTAAATATGATAATTTAAAAGTGATTGATGAACAAACTAAATCCGTTTGGAGTATTACTGGAAAAGCTATTGAGGGAAAATTAAAAGGGACTCAACTTAAAAAACTTTTACACGGTGATTATTTTTCTTTTGCTTGGTTTGCTTTTAGACCTGAAACAATATTATATCAATAAAAGAAATTCATTTCATAAATTTTGCTATTTCTTCTAAAGGTTTTTTATTTATGTTTGGCACTTCTGCATCTTTGGACGGATAACCAACAACCAAAAGAAGAAATGGTTTTTCATTTTCAGGACGATTTAAAATTTTATTTAAAAAACGCATGGGACTTGGAGTATGAGCTAGACTCGCCAACCCTGCATTGTGAAGTGCTGTTATTAAAAAACCTGTTGCAATGCCTACAGATTCCTGTGAATAATATTGTTTAACTTTTTTCCCATTAGGAAGTATATCAATCTTCTTGGAAAAGATTGCAATTAGACAGGGTGCTTCTTCTAAAAAAGGTTTTTTTTCATCTGTTCCTAAAAGCGCCAAAGCTTCTAGCCATTCTTTAGACGCTCTTTTTGTGTAGAAAATATTTTCTTCTTTTTCAGCACCTATTCTAATTTCTTTTTTTATTGATTTATTTGTAATTACAACAAACTTCCAAGGCTGCATATTTGCACCGCTTGGTGCTGTA
>PFVA01000155.1:1013-1192 GCA_002790365.1 Ignavibacteriales bacterium CG_4_9_14_3_um_filter_30_11 | reverse complement strand
AAATTGCAAATTTTAAAAAAGATGTAAAAGACATCACAATATTAGATTCAATCATAATTGGATTTGCACAGGCATTAGCACTTATTCCCGGTTCTTCAAGATCAGGCACAACAATTACAGGCGGTTTATTTATGGGGCTGAACAGAGAAGCCGCAGCAAGATTTTCATTTTTATTAAGC
>PFVA01000155.1:581-1002 GCA_002790365.1 Ignavibacteriales bacterium CG_4_9_14_3_um_filter_30_11 | reverse complement strand
ATTTGCAAGCGGTTTACTTGAGTTCTATGAATCTCTAAAATTTCTGAATTCATCTATGGCTTTAAATCTTTTTATATCTACAGTTGCTTCAGGAATCAGCGGCTATATTGCAATCGGATTTTTGTTAAGATATTTAAGAAAAAATTCAACTTTTATTTTTATTTACTACAGAATTACTGCAGGTATTCTTATTCTAATTTTACTTTATTTAAACATCTTGTAATTAAAGGAGTTACTATGCTTAGACTGAACAAAATTTTTATTCTATTACTTTTAACGATGATCTTTAGTGCATCTGCTGTTTGTAATATTAATGGAAAAATTCTAAAAACAAAAATGGAGAAAAACTTAATGGCAGATTCTACAAAAGAAATTACAGTGGCAGTGATGAAAACAAATATGGGTGATATTGAAATTGAAT
>PFVA01000155.1:0-562 GCA_002790365.1 Ignavibacteriales bacterium CG_4_9_14_3_um_filter_30_11 | reverse complement strand
ACTTGCTGTTGAAAATTTTGTTAAACATTCTGAAAAAGGGTATTATAAAGATGTGATATTTCACAGAGTGATTGACGGGTTTATGATTCAGGGTGGTGACCCGACCGGAACAGGAAGCGGCGGAAAAAGTATCTGGGGAAAATCTTTTAAAGATGAATTTACACCCAAACACAGATTTACAGAACCCGGAATTTTGGCTATGGCTAATGCTGGACCAAACACTAATGGAAGTCAATTCTTTATTACTTTGGCACCCACACCCTGGCTTAATGATCATCATACAATTTTCGGTAAAGTAATTGAAGGTATGGATGTTGTAAGTTCTATAGGAAGGACTAAGGTTTCAAAACCTGATAACAGACCTTATAGTGATATTGTTATTGAAGAAGTAAAAATAGAGAAAAGACAAGAGCTAAAAACAACTAAATAATTTTAATATGCTGTCACAGTACTATCCCAAAAATAAATTTGTGGCTAACTGTGACAGCCGTAAAACTTTTGCTAAATAATTTTAGCGAAGCAAGACCTGTGCTGTGTAGCCCTAGCGTAGCAGTATCATTTT
>PFVA01000115.1 GCA_002790365.1 Ignavibacteriales bacterium CG_4_9_14_3_um_filter_30_11 | reverse complement strand
TATAAAAACATTTTATATAGCGGCCTTCGGCAAAAAATTTATTTCCAATGAATTTTTTGGGTTTATTATTTCTTTTCTTTTAAAACCTTTTTTTCTTCAATAACTTTCTTTTTATGGTTTTTAAACATCATTGGTATATTAAATTTATCGCTTAGCCTTCCAAGATTATCCATGTTTATTTGTCCAACTATGTTTACAAAAGATGCTTCGCCTCCATCATCCAAAGATATAACTGCTAACCCTACTACATTATCTCCATTATTTGCGGATTTGATATAAACATTTGTGTATTCTTCTTTTTCTTTTACTTTTATTATTCTAATCCAATTTTTATCAATTAGTTTTTTATCCACATCACCTATTCTATCTTTTAAATTAGTTCTGGATTCTTGCGGAACTTCAAAAGAATATACTCTAACTAACTTTAAACCAGTTAATAAGTTCTTCATTTCAGGTTCATCTTTACCTGACATTTTAGACATCATTTTTAACAATTGTGAGTCTAAAAATACTTCCGTAACATCATCACCCTTGTGAAATGATATTAATGAACTAAAGTCAACATAACCTGGTTCATTTTTATACTGTCCGTCATCTTGAGCATTTGCTATTGTAAATATAAATGCAACTACCAAGAAGATTTTTAATAATGCTTTCATTTATTTCTCTTATTTATTATATAATGTACTAATTGTTTGAAATCCTTTTTTTATTGGTCTTCTTATTTTATCGTTAATAATTTCATTGTTTAATTTATTTTCTGCTGAAGTAAAAACCTTACCTACAATTGCGAGTGAATATTTCATATCTTGCTCAGCTTGCATCATCTCTGATTGAGTATATTGAATTCCACTATTTCTGTTTAACACTAAAAAAACAGTTACTGAGGCTATTATTAAAGCTATTGAAGTAAAAGATACATTTAGAGGTTTTGCAAAAACATATGATACAGCTTTAGAAATAATATTTATTGTTAGATTGTTGTTTGTGTTTTCAACATTTAAATTAATTTCTTCTAGTTTTATAGAATGTACTTCTCCTGCTGTTATTTTATAATCATTATAAATTTTTTTTAACTCATTATCGGATAACTTTTTAACATAAAGCAATATTTTTTGTATAAAGGTTACATCTCCATAAGCTGCGCTTATAATTAAGTCTAAAGTTCTTTCGTCTATTTTCTCATTAATTTTCATATCTAAACTCTCTTAAATCTTCTTGTAATTTTTTTCTGGCTCTAAGCAAATAAACTTTAACGCTGTTAATTGGAACATCCAGTGCTTTGCTTATTTCTTTGTATTTGAATCCTTCAATTTCATATAAGACAAACACACTTTTTAAATTATCAGGTAATTTTTTTATAGAATTATTAATCCTTTCTTTCAATAAATTTCTTTTATAACTAATTTCAGGATCAACCATTATGTTTGGATCTTTTGATGTTTTATTTTCATTTATTTTCATTGTATCACTCATTATATTTTTTCTTTTTCTTATATAATCAATACTCAAATTATGTGTAGAACTTAGCAGCCAGGATTTTGCCTTTTTCAAGTTTATATTTTCAAAATTATTCCACAGTTTAATAAAGACTTCCTGGGTAATATCTTCAGCATCCATTCTATTGTTAACCATAAACAAAGCATAACTAAATATTTTGTTTTTAAGCTGTTTTATTAGTGATTTATATTTAATCTGCTTAAGCATTTATCTTTATTTAATAGACGAGTAAGGGTAACAAATTGTTACAACTTAGTTTATAGTTTATTATTTTTGTTGCGAAAGTATTAAAATTTATTTTATTATTTAAAATATATTTCAATTAAACATATTGAAAATATAATTGTAACTATTGTAATATTAATATTATGCTGTTTGTTGAGATGAAATGGAGGTTATAATGAAATCAAAATTATATTTATTTTTTCTTCTTTTTATCTTTTTTGCTGGTTGTACAAAAACAATTACGCCTGTTGACCCAAATGTTGAGATTTCACCTAATAGATTGTTTATCACTTCATTTGAATCTGATGGTAAAGCCTCTTTAGACAACTGGGTAAGCCCTGGGCCTCCAATTGTTAAATTTTCAAATGATATACCGTTAAATGGGGGAAAGTTCTCTATATTCTTAAAAGCTAGAGATTTGGGGGCTTTTGTTACTAAAGAAGTAATTGCTCCAGAGGGTAATAAAAATTATAAATTATCCTTTTGGTCAAAATCTACTGAAGACCCTGGAAGTTTAATTATTTATAGGTTAAATGGTAGTAATAGAACTGTGATAAAGGAACAAAATATTTCAGAAAAAAATTGGGCAGAATATACAATTAATTTCAGTTTAACATCTTCCAAAAATGATATAATTCTGATAGAGCTTGGTGGATCTGATTTTGCTTCTCCCCAGGGTTATACTTTTTTTGATCTAATAGATTTACAAATTATTAAATGATAATTATGCAGGAATTTTTAAGATTATGAAAAAACAACTTGTATCATCCGGTGCTAAATGGGAAGATATGTTCGGGTATTCCAGAGCTGTAAAAATTGGTAATTTAATAGAAGTTTCCGGAACAGCTTCTGTTGATGGAGGAAAGATTATTGGCTTAAACGATGTCTATGCTCAAACTAAATTTATTATAAAAAAAATTGAAAAAGCTTTAAAAGAAGCTGGCGCAACTCTAAATGATGTAATTAGGACTAGAATTTATGTAACAGACATCCGTCATCAAAATGAAGTGGGGAAAGCCCATGCAGAGTTTTTTGGTGAAATAAAACCTGCAACATCAATGATAGAGGTAAAAGCTTTGGTTTTACCCGAATTACTTGTAGAAATTGAAGCAACTGCTTTTTTATAATTTTTTTCAATAATATAGAGTATCATTTATGGGATATAAAATTTCTCCAGATTCACAAATTGGTCATGTCCATTTAACGGTAAAAAATCTAAATAGATCTTTAAAGTTTTACAGGGATCTTTTGGGTTATAAGATAAAATCATGGTATGGTGACTCTGCGGTGTTTCTATCTGCTAACAATTACCACCACCATATTGCTCTTAATACATGGGAAGGTGAAAAAGCAAAACCTAGACCTGCAGGACATACCGGGCTTTATCATTTTGCTATTTTATATCCCAGTCGAAAAGAATTAGCTTTAGCATTTAAGAAATTGTGGGAAGAAAAATATCCGGTTCAAGGCGCAACAGATAGCGGTATTTCTGAATCAATTTATATCTCTGACCCGGATGGAAATGGTGTAGAACTTTATTGTGATCGGCCTGAATATGAATGGCCGAGAGATGAAAAAGATAATATAATTTTCGAAACAAAATCATTTGATTTATTAGAATTACTTTCCGAACTAGATTAATAATAGTATAATTTTTAATATTGTTAATAAAGAGATAATTAAATATATTTATGTAAGCACTTACATAAACACTTACTTATTATTTTGTTTTTAGATGATAGATAACATTTTGGAAGATATAAAATTTCTTTCCTTTGGTAATTCTCTTAAAAAGTTGGGTGAATCTATCCAAAAAAATATTGCTGAAGAATTTAAAAAAAGAAATTCAGAATTAGATACTTCACTTTTCCCTGTTCTATTTTATTTGAATAAAAATGAAAAAAGCACTGTTCAAAACCTTGCAGATATTCTGCAAATTACACATCCTGCCGTAATTCAATCTTTAAAAAAATTAAAAAAAATGGATCTGATATTTACCCAATCCGGAACTCATGACAAACGAGAATCATATTCTTTTCTTACTGAAAAAGGGAAAACTTCCCTTGAAGAAGAACAAGATTTGCTAACTGATATTGAAGAATTAAATAAAAAATTAATTTCAGAATCAGGTTATGATGTGTTTGGCATGATTCATTCTCTTAAAAATCTCTTGAGACAAAAGAATTATTCCCTAAGAATGGATGAAAAGATAAAACAAAGACAAATGCAAAAGATTGAAGTTATTACTTACAACAAAAAATATAACGAGATTTTCAAAAACCTTAATTATGAATGGCTTGAAGAATACTTTATGGTTGAATCAGAAGACGAAAAGTATTTGAATGACCCTGAAAAATATATTATCAAAAAAGGAGGTCAAATATTTTTTGCAAGAATAAATAATGAAATAATTGGTACCTGTGCTGCTATTAAAATTGACAAACTAACTTATGAATTATCTAAAATGGCGGTAACAAAAAAGGCTCAGGGTAAACAAGTAGGAATGAAGTTGGCTCTTTCGGTGATTGGTTTTGCTTATTCAAAAAATGCTAAATATGTAACATTGCTTACTAACAAAAAATTGTTTTCTGCAATTAATCTATATAAAAAACTCGGTTTTGAAACAAACAATCAAGAAGAAAAAACTAATTATGAAAGAAAGGTCTTTAGAATGACTCTTTTGCTTCAATAACCTTTCCTTTTTATATTACCTAAAATTCTAACAAGCTTTTGGTAAACATAGATACCTCAAATTTTGTTGATGATGATTTAATATTTCCATTAAAAAGCTTAATAAAGAACTAAAGCATTTAGATGGCATAAAAGTAAGGATAAAAGTGAATAATGATGAAATTAAAAGAGAGTCAGATAAATTTAAACTGAATGTATTTTTTGATCGTAATAAAATAGAAGAATTAGTAGAAAATTTACAAAATGAATTTGAAAGTTATCCAATTAATTTTGATTTTAATAAATTAAATGAAAGCATGGCAAAACTGAAATCTGGATTAAAAGAAATGAATATTGATACGAGTAATCTAAGAGCAGAGATGAAAAAATTAAAATCTTTTTCACACGAATTTAAATCCGAATTAATTAAAGATGGTTATGTTGAAAATGAAGATGATGATTTCAATATGGAGTTTTCAAAAGATGAACTTATCGTAAATGATAAAACGCTTCCCAATAACATGCTTATAAAATATAAAAATATTTACAAAAAGCATTATGGTCGAAAAATTGAAGGTAAATTCAGAATGAAAAAATAAATTATTTTATTTTTGTACAAATACAGTTTGAGTTGGATAAGCAAACTCAATTCTTCTTTTCTCAAATTCTTCGAATACGGTAAGATTTATTGACTGTTGAATGTCCATGTATTTAACATAATCTGAACTTTCAACATAATAAACAAATTCAAAGTTCAGACTTGAGTCACCATAAGAGAAAAAGTGTCCTCTGTCAAAAGTAGCAGATTCCTGATCATCAATAATTTTTTTAACAATCTGGGGGATCTCTTTAAGTACTTCTGATTTAGTTTGATAAACAACACCAAGCTTAAATAGAATTCTTCTTCTGTCCATTTTTTTGAAGTTATGAATTCTTGAATCCGTAAGATCAGTATTTCTAAAAATTAAAAGTTCGCCGTCAATAGCGCGGACTTTTGTAGTTTTTATTCCAATATATTCAATATTTCCTTTTTTATCTCCCACAACAATAAAATCCCCTATTTCAAACGGACGGTCAAAGAAAATAACAAAATAACTGAACAGATCACCTAATACAGTCTGTGCAGCAAGAGCAATTGCTATACCGCCTACACCAAGCCCGGCAATAATGGTAGATATATTAAAACCCAGGTTATCTAAAAGAAAGAAGACACCGATTGTCCAAATTAGAAACGATGCAATAGAAGTTATTCCTTTTAATTGTTTTCTTCTTTCGGGTGCATAATTTTTTCTTGTTAAATATGCGCTGAAAGAATATTTAAATATTGAAACTATAATTTTTATAAAGATAATTGCCGTAACAGCAATAGAAATTGTATTAATTACATTTGAAACTTTTTCTGTGATGTAAAGAATTTTAAATGAAAACAAAAAAGACCAAAAATAAATGACAGGCATTAAAGATCTTTCTAATTCTCTAATTAAAAAATTATTAAAACCTGTTTCGGTTTTTTCTGACCATTTTTTTAGTCTGCTGAGTATAATTTTTTTTAAAATTGTTATTAGTAGAACTGCTAATATAAATATCCCAATTGTTATCAGATATTTTTCTACTGTGTTATTAAAGAAAGTTTGATCTAAAAAATTGCTCATAATGTTTTTAATTTAAATTGAATATTTTTTAATTATTTCTTCGGGTGTTCTGACCGGTCTTCCGTTTTTAGTAGAAATCATTGTGTAAATAATATGACCTTGTGCTGCAACTTTTTCGTTTTCTTTTTTTATAATCCAAAAATTAACCTTACACTGTGCACCATTAACTGAATCCATTTGTGTGCGGACAAGAATCTTATCGTCTAAATTTAATGCCCTTTTGTGTTCAATGTTTGTAATACTCACTACCCAGTTATAACCCAAAGACTCGAAATCTTTCATTGACATTTTATAGCCTTTTATCATTTGATCGTATCTGGCAGCAAGAAGATAGTCTAAATATTTTGTGTTGTGCACATGATTGTTAAGATCAATATCATCGGGACATATAGCTATTTCTGATTCAAAAATTGAGTTCATTTATTTTTAA
>PFVA01000255.1 GCA_002790365.1 Ignavibacteriales bacterium CG_4_9_14_3_um_filter_30_11 | reverse complement strand
ACTTACAAAAATTGATAAGCAGATTACTGAAACAGACAGAGAAAAGTTTATTGAACTTGCTGAAGGAAAAAACTTAACTGAAGTTGCGCTTAATCTTGCTAATGCTTACGATCCTGATGAAGTAGATAAAAACGTAAGGCGGATTTTCAATCTGCTTGTGGATGCCGAACCAAATGAAGTTCAAATCAATGAAACAATAAAACAATTTAGCAATGAAGCAATAAAACCATTTGATAATCCCAGGCTAAGAGAATTTTTAGAAACAGTACGACAGAAAATTTACCAGATAATTGATGAAACAAATACTGATAGAGTTGTAAGAAGTGAGTTTGATACAACTGCAAAAGAAAATGCTGATGAGATAATTAACAACTTCCGCAAGTTTATTGATGATAACAAAGATGAGATAACTGCTTTAAGAATTCTTTACTCACAGCCGGAACGACGCAAAGAACTTACTTATAAAATGATAAGAGAACTTAACGATGCTCTTACAAATCCTCCGTACTACTTAACGCTTGAGCAGGTTTGGAATGCTTACCAGAGAGTTAAACCAAATCTTGTAAACCTGCCTGCCGGTAGGCAGGGTCGAACTCCACAGAGAATGTTAACAGATATTATTACTCTTATAAGATTTGAACTAAGATTTGATGAAACACTTGAACCATACAGTGAAGTTGTAAATAGAAGATTTAAGGAGTGGGTATTTAAGCGCAATGCAGGACCTGTGCAGTTTAACGATGAACAAATGAACTGGCTTAGAATGATTAAAGATCATATCGTGTCTTCTGTAAGAATTGAAGTTGAAGACTTTGACAGAACTCCTTTTGATGGTGAAGGCGGACTTGGGAAATTTTACAAGTTGTTCGGATCAGAGTACGAGAAATTGTTAGATGAATTAAATAAGGAACTTGCAGCATAATTTTGATTAATATGTCGTCCCGCTGGGACGAGGTTGTGTTTTTTGCTTTTTGTTCTATAAATATTTTTTCCCCTAAAGGGACAATAATAATCAATTATAAAAATGATAAATTATTTAGGTAAAATCTGTTATTCTGAATTTATCC